>CAYTRA010000111.1:0-7783 GCA_964439675.1 uncultured Dehalococcoidaceae bacterium | reverse complement strand
CGCGATGACGCCGAGCCTGGTGCCGCCGGAACACCTGCTGAACGCCATTGCCCTCGGCGTGACCTGGAACGCATCCAGTTCGGGGCCAGCGCCTGTTGCGGCGAGATCAGCACAGTGGTCGTCGCGCTGTAGGTCGGGGTGGCCATCCGGGTCAGCATCATCGCCGTGATGCCGCCCGCAACCGTGGCGAGCAGCAGCAACCACCCCCAGCGGCGGGCCAGCGTCCAGGCCGTGGGCATGTTCATCGACCCGTTCGTCGCGCTGTTCATCGCGCAAGGTGCTCCTTCCGACGGACCGCGCTCACTTCAACAAACGTTCCGGTGGTAGAGGCGAAGTGGTCGAACTGCCGGTGGACCGCCTCGATCAGCGGTAAAACGTCGTGGGATCGTCGCCGCGAGCCATCCGAGGGCACGTCGAGTTCATCGCGCCGCAACTCCCGCAGTCCCTCCAGCACCTGCTCTTCCGTGAACGTATCGATCCCCAGGCAGAAGGCGCCCTGCCGGGCCGCCCGCATCAGGTAGGCCGTCTTCGGGTGGTAGGCCAGCCCCAGTGTGGGGATGCCCATCAGCAGCGGGAGCAACACGGAGTGGTACCGCGTGGCAATCACGTAATCGCAACGTGCCACGGTCTCCACGAGTTCATCGATCTCGCTCACCACGTGCAGGGTTGCGCGCTTTCGCCCGGGCACGTCCCGCTCCTTCAGCGCCGCCAGCACCTCACGAGCCGTGTCCGTGTCCGCGCGGTTCTGGCTGGAGAACAGCAGCACGCGCGCCCCCTGCTCCAGCAGCGCCGAGGTCACCCCCACCATCTTGCGCACGTACGCGTCGTACCGGTCTTCGTCGCCGCGCCCCCAGTACCGAGCGTTGGCGTGCGCCATCGCGTTCAGCCCCACGGTCCGTCCCGCCAGCGGCCGCTCCCGCTCGCGGGGGTCGAGGCGTGCTCGATGCTGGCGGCGCCGGTCCGGAACTGGCAGCGCGAAGCCCATGTCCGGGACCACCGTCAGCGGTCGCTTCACCCCGATCTCGTGCAGCACCTCGGCGCTGCCCTCGTCGCGCACGGAGATGTCGGAGGCCCAGTTCACCGCGGAGCGGATGAAGAAGCGGGCCAGCCCGTCATCGATGGGCCCCGCGCCCGCGGAGAGGAACACCATCCGCGTGCGCGCCAGCCTCGCGAGGGCGGCCCACTTGAAGACGGTGTAGGGATGGCCCCACGCGCCGCTCCAGGTGTCCAGCAACTGGCCCGAGCCGGCCACCACCAGCACGTCCACGTCTCGCAGTGACTGGTACGAGCGCCACAGGTGCGGCGCTTCGCGCAACACCGCGCCAACCCGGTGGGCGATCGCGCGCATGACGTTGCGCTTGCCGCCACTCGAGGGCCGGTTGTGACCCTTCGACGTGATCGGCCAGGCGGGGATGCCGTGGCGGCGCTGCGTGTCCTCCGGGTCCAGGGAGTACCCGCGGATGTCGGCGGAGGGCAGGCGGCGGCGCACCTCGTCCACGATGACCCGGGTGACCAGTTCGTCCCCGAGATTCGCGCCGTAGTAGTGACCCCACACGCCGACACTGGTTGCGCGACGGGAAGTCATGTCCACCCCATCCCCGCCACGAAGGGACGCAGCGCCGTGAGGCCCGGAGTAAAGACCTTGCGGAACGTCAGATGGTGATCCACCGGACTATCACCACTCCTTCACGGCAGCGCGGGTGCGGAGCGCTACGTTGTGAGCATGAAGTTGGCGGATGAGCCGGAGGTAGAGCGTCCGTGATGCCCGCCGAGCAGGAATCCTCAAACGAGACGCCCTCGACTAGCCCGGCCCGCCTCTACGCGGCCGTCGCCACGTACAACCGCCCGGACGTCGCGGAGCGCTGCGTCCGCGCGCTCCTCACGCAGACTCGCCCGCCAGACGGCGTGATCGTGGTGGAGAACTCCGCGGAGCCCGGCTTCGCCGGCCGCTTCCCCCCACACCTGGTGGAGGTGGTCCGCCCCGGGCGGAACACCGGCGCTGCCGGCGGCTTCGGCATCGGCGTCGATGTCGCCCTCGAACGAGGCGCGACGCACGTCACCCTGGTGGACGACGACTGCATCCTGCACCCCACGGCCCTCGAGGTCATCGAGCGCCACGTGACGCGCGACCTCGTGGGCGCCGTGGTGGGCCCGGTGATCGTGGCGCCGGATGGCGAAACCCTGGTGTGGGACGTCTACCGCCCGGACGGCAAGCCCTACGACGGCCGCTCCGCGCTCCCAGCCCACCCCGTCCCCACGCGCGACTTCGCCTTCCACGGCGTCACCATCAGCGCGGAGGCCCTCCGCAAGGCAGGAGGGCCACGCAAGGACTTCTTCTTCGGCGGGCCGGACGTGGAGTTCTCGCTCCGCCTCGCGGCGAACGGGTACGCGCTCTTCTACCTCCCGGACGCAACGGCCACCCACCCCCGGGTGCCCTACCGACACTTCTGGTGGTTCGGCGACCGCAAGGTCGTGGCTGGGACCCCCGGCCACCGCTACTACGTGCTCCGCAACCGACTGCTGATGTGGCGCATGTACCGGCGCGACTCCGCCCTCATCGGCGTCGGCAAACTCCTCGCGCGCGAGGTGGCCGGCGCGCTCGTGCTGGGCGACCGCCTGAAGCGCCTGCGCCTGCTGACCACCGCGCTCCGAGACGGCCTGGTCGGCGATCCCCTGAGGCCACTCGACAATGCTGTACCACTCAACCGGGGCTAGGAGCGCCCGCCTCGGCGCGGGCCCGCGAGCGCTGCTCGTGGGGGGCGCCGCTGCGTTCGCCTCCTTCGTCGCGGGCGCCTCCGTGGTGGTGGCCGGCATCCTCCCGTTCGCCGCCGTGCTCGGCTTCGCGGGCCTCGCGGCGATGGCGTTCGCGCCGTCCTACCTCATGCTCGGCGCCGTCCTGATCGTCCGAGCGCTCACGGACCAGTTCTCCGCCATCCCGGTCGTGGCGGGCCTCAACGGTGGCGCGCTCATCGGCCTCTTCTTCATCGCCGGCGCCGGCTTGCTCATGCTCCGGCGCATCTGGACCGGCCAGGCGAGGGGCGTCGGCATCGCCATCCTGCTGCTGCTCGCGCTCGGCTTCTGGACGCTGGTCGGCATCCTCCAGTACGGGAACCACCCCTCCTTCACCCACGAGGCGGTCCGCACCATCTCTATCGCCGCCGTCGCGTTGCTCGCCGCGAACGCGGACCGCTCGCTCACCCCTCGCCGCCTCGCCGACATCGTCATCATCGCCGCGCTCGTCCCTGCCGCCGTCGTGCTCTTCGAGGGCCTCTCGAACTGGCAGGCGGTGGTCGGCGGCTTCCGCCCGCGAGGCACGCTCTCCCACGCCAACGCAGCGGCGCTGCTCTTCACCGTCGCGCTTCCCCTCGCCGCGTGGCGCTGGGCGTACGACGGCGGCGGGCGGCGCTACCTCGTGGCTGCGACGGCCCTCCTCACCGCCATCGTCGTCACCCGCAGCATGGGAGGCCTCGCGCAGGCCGTGGTCACCCTCTTCGCCGCGTCGCTGCTGCTCCCGGACCAGGCGAAGGTGCGCACCATCCTCGGCCTCGGGGCGGCCGCGATCGTGGTGATGTTTGTCGCGGACCCCTTCGGTATCAGCCGCATCTCCGAACTAGAGTCCGCCGACCTCTCCGGCGCCGGCCTGGACCGCCACGACAACTCCGTGGAGTGGCGCCTCGTGAACTGGGGCGCCCTCCTCGAGGAGTGGCGCGAGGAACCATGGCTGGGCCGCGGACTCGGCGCGACAACCGAACTCGTCCGCCCCCTGGGCCACGAACCGCACAGCGATCCCGTGCGCTTCCTCGTGGAGGGAGGCGTGGCCGGCGCAGCGCTGGTGGTCGCCGGCTACACGCTCATCGCCCTGCGGCTGCGCCACCTCACGAGGTACGGCGCGAACCGTTCGTTCGCCGTCGCCATCCTCGCGATGCTCATCGGCGTCACGGCCCACGCGCTGGTAACTCACGTCTCCCTGAACACGCAGCCCATGTACGTCATCGCCGCCCTCATCGGCTGGACCCTCACCCTCCCCACCGCCGATCCGTCGCCCTCGGAAGACCCCGTGCCCCTCCACGCCTCTCGCCCCCTTCCCTACGCGGGAAGAGCGCCATAGGACCCCCCGACGTCGCCGCGCTCGGCGCCCCACAAGCCTCTGCCCAACCGCGAGCAGGGCTGATCGCCAGCACCCCCAACCCCCGGCCCACCACCGATCCGCCGCCCCCGAGCGCTGAGAGCCCCCGGCCTCCCGCCTCCAACCCGAGCCAACGAGGGCTCCTCGAAGGTTCGGTTGAGCCGACGTTGAGCGCTGGTGGCTGGTAGACTTCCCCGCGGGCGGGCAGCGTTCGGGGTTCCATGAACTGGATCGACCTGCTCATCGTCGCGCTCATCGCGTGGACGACCTTCAACGGCCTGCGCACCGGCCTCATCCGACAGGTCGTGTGGCTGCTCGCCGTCCTCATCGGCATCGTGCTCGCCGGCGCCCTCTACGACGACCTCGCCGCCAACCTGGACTTCCTCATCGAGGACGAGACCACGAGGAACTTCGTGTCCTTCGCGGCGATCGTCATCGGCGCGATCGTGGCCGGCGTGGTCATCGGAGCGGTCCTCAAGACGACGGCCAGCCTCCTGATGCTGGGGCCCATCGACAGCATCGGCGGTGGGGTGCTCGGCTTCATTCGAGGGCTGCTGTACGTCCAGGTCGCCCTCTTCGTCCTCGCCGTCTACCCGGCGAACGAGGACGTAGCCACGGGCATCGCGGACTCCACCATCGCCCCGTACTTCTTGGAGGACGCGGGGGTCATCGGGCCCATCCTGCCCGACCAGTTCAACGATCCGCTGGACCAGTTGGAGCAGTGGCGAGACACGCTGTCCTCGATCCTCCCGCATTTGCCAAACCTGGATGAGGCCGCCGCCAGCGCCGAGGGCTCCCCGGAGGGCGACGGCGCCGTGGCCGGCGAGTAGCGCGAGGCCGCGCGGACAGCAGGTCGATGGTGGCGGTGGGCCGGTTGAAACGTGCACACTGTATGTCGGTTCCGCTATAACGGTCGTCCGGGCGTCTCAGCGCACAGTCCCAGGGCAGTCACCTTCAGGGCACTCACACCTGCGCACCCCGGTCTCGGAGGGAGAACAGCATGTCTGACCGCGCCTTCAACGGCCGCATCCTGAACGTGAACCTGACCACCGGGGAGATCACCCCGGAGGACGTGCCGGAGGAGATGTACCGGTCGCTCCTCGGCGGGTACGGGCTGGGCTCGCGGCTGCTGTTCGACCGCATTCCTGCGGGCGCCGACCCCCTCGGGCCGGACAACGTGCTGGGCTTCTTCCCGGGGCTGCTCACTGGCACGCCGCTCTTCGGCCAGCGCTTCCAGGTCGTCGCCAAGTCGCCGAAGAACGGCGGCTGGGGCGATGCCAACTGCGGAGGCGACTTCGGCCCGCACCTGAAGTTCACCGGCTATGACGGCCTGCTGGTCTACGGCCGGGCCGAGAAGCCCGTCTACATCTTCATCAACGACGACACCGTGGAGATCCGGGACGCCTCCAAGTACTGGGGCGGCCTCGCCATCGATGTCGAAGACCAGATGAAGGAAGAACTCGGCAAGAAGATCAGCGTCGCCCTCATCGGCCCCGCCGGCGAGAACCTCAGCATCATGTCCGGCATCACGAACGAGCGAGGGCGTCTCGCGGCACGCTCCGGCGTGGGCGCCGTGATGGGCTCCAAGAACCTCAAGGCCGTGGTCGCGCACCCGACCAAGAAGATCATGGCCCAGTCCAAGGAAGTCCTGCTCACCGTGAAGTCCTCGCTGGAGGGCTTCAACCAGGGCTCTAAGCAGTTCTTCACCACCTTCGGCACCACCGGCATCACCGCCAACTCCGCCATCAACGGCGACGCGCCCGTCCTCAACTGGGGCGGCGTCGGCGTGGTGGACCTCGTGGACGACATGGCCATGGCCAACATGAACGGCCCGGTCATGAACGAGTCCATGGAGAAGAAGTACGCCTGCTGGCACTGCCCCGTCGCCTGCGGCGCGGAGTCCGTGGACGGCTCAGATCGAGGTGAGTTCGCCTTCCCGAAGCACACCCACCGCCCCGAGTACGAGACCATGGGCGCCTTCGGCGTCATGAACGGCGTCAACGACACGGACGCGATGATCGCCGTGAACCACTGGTGTAACCAGTACGGTCTCGACACCATCGCCACTGGCGCCACCATCTCCTACGCCATCGAGTTGTACGTGAACGGCATCCTCACCAAGGAGGACACGGACGGCATCGACCTCAAGTGGGGCAACGCCTCCGGCGTGCTGGAGGCCC
The DNA here is from genome assembly GCA_964439675.1 of uncultured Dehalococcoidaceae bacterium. Classification (GTDB taxonomy): domain Bacteria; phylum Chloroflexota; class Dehalococcoidia; order UBA2979; family UBA2979; genus W-Chloroflexi-9. The sequence continues at coordinate 1,477 of CAYTRA010000111.1, read as the reverse complement.
TGCACAAGATCGGCCGTCGCGAGGGCACCCTCGGCGAGTTGCTGGCGGACGGCTCCAAGCGCGCCGCGGAGCGCATCGGTGGCCGCGCGAAGGAGTTCATCACCAGCATCGATGGCGAAGAGCCCCCGATGCACGACCCGAAGTTGGACGTGGGCTTCGCCGCCTCGTACGCGCTGGACCCGACGCCGGCCCGGCACACCCTGTGGTCGCCCGGCAAGTCCTCCAAGTTCCCCACCATGCCCGCCGGGCCCAAGGACCGCCGGCAGGTGACCGAGAAGGGCGAGCAGCTGAAGGCCGCGCACGAGCAGGCGCACGTCATGAACAGCGCCGGCATGTGCTACTTCATCTACACCATGTCCCCCACCGAGCGGATCCCGGAGTGGGTGAACCTCGTCACCGGCTGGGACACCACCCACGAGGAACTCGACCAGGTCGGTGAGCGCATCGCGAACCTGCGCATGGCGTTCGCGGTGAAGCACGGGAACAACCCCGCCGCCCGCGAGGTCCCCGGCCGCATCCTGGGCGACCCGCCCCAGGCCACCGGCCCCCACGAGGGCTTCACCATCGACCTGGACACCATGAAGAACGACTGGTTCGGCGCCGCCGAGTGGGACACCACCACCAGCAAGCCCAGCCGCCAGAAGTTGGAGTCCCTCGGCCTCGCCGACGTCGCAGACGCCCTCGCCGTGTAGCCCGATACCCCTCGAGGGCAACCGAAACCCAGACGGCCCGCCACCCGGCGGGCCGTCTTCGTGTGCTTGTGTCATCGCCCGGGGCGGCGAGCCCCCCAGCACCTCTACGATCCGGCGGCATCGAGGAGGACCGCACCATGGACGTGACGTCCGTCAACATCAACATCAACAGCGAGGACCCGGACCGCCTCACCGCCTTCTACCGCGACACCGTCGGCTTCCGGGCGGACGAACGCAGCGGCGGCCTCCATATCCGCGAGGGCATCCAACTCTTCATCGCCTCCCACAGCGAGGTGTCCGGGCCCACGAAGGAGCCCCCGCGCGTCCTCTTCAACTTCTTCGTTGACGACCTCAAGGCCGAGCAGGCCCGTCTGGAAGCCGCCGGTGTCCCCTTCATCCGCAAGGAAGGCGTCGAGTGGTGGGGCGGCATCATCTCCACCTTCGTCGACCCGGACGGCAACTACTGCCAACTCATGGAGTTCACCTCTCCGACGGAGGGGTAACGCCGCTCCCGCTGCCTCCACCCAAACCCGTTCGTCCTGAGCCTGTCGAAGGGCGGACGGGCTCGCGAGCCCTCGAACGGTCGAGGTAGGACAGACTCGCGAGGCCCTGACAGCCCAGGAACGCAGAAGGCCCGGCATCTGCCGGGCCTTCTCGTTGCGCTCGCTGCTATCTAGGAGCCGCTACCAGCGGCGGCCGCCCTCCGGGCGCGGGGGCCGGTCGCCGCCACCGCCGCCTCGAGGCCCACGGTCACCACCGCGGTCACCACCGCGATCGCCACGGTC
>CAYTRA010000110.1:0-7816 GCA_964439675.1 uncultured Dehalococcoidaceae bacterium | reverse complement strand
CGACGACACACCCAGGATCAGCAGCGAGATGACGTAGAAGTCCAGGTTGCTGCCGGCGTACTGGTTGTCGCTCAGGGGCGCGTAGCCGAACCAACCGCCGTTCGGCGCGCCGCCCATGAAGAACGACCCGGTCAGCATGACCGCGCCGATCAGGTAGACCCAGTAGGACAGCATGTTCAGGCGCGGGAACGCCACGTCCCGGGCGCCGATCTGCAGCGGGATGAAGTAGTTGAAGAAGGACACACCCAGCGGCATGACCGCCAGGAAGATCATGGTCAGCGCGTGCGTGGTGAAGAGCTGGTTGTAGAGGTCCGCGTCGATCACGGTCCCGTTGGGCACGGCCAGCTGCGTCCGGACCAGGAGCGCCTCGATGCCTCCGATGAGGAAGAACACGAAGGCGGTCACGCCGTACAACTGCGCGATCTTCTTGTGGTCGACCGTCGTCATCCACTCCCAGATACCGGAGCGTTCAGTGACGTGGCCGGCGGTTCCGACAGCAGTGGCCATCTAGAGACCTCCTGACATGCGCGCCGCTCCCGCGGTCGACGCTGTCGTGCATCCCATCCTTCGTGCTGGTGGCGGAGAGCCTGTTACTCCAGGCTCTCCAGGTACGCCACCAATCCGGCGATCTGGTCATCAGTGAGTGTGGGGAACGGTGGCATCAGCGAGCCCGGCTTGATGCTGGCCGAGTCTCGGATCCACCGCGCCAGGTTCTCCGGCGTGTTCTCGATGGTGGCCGAGGCGATCGTGGTGCGCGAACCGACGCCCGTCAGGTCCGGCCCCACCTGTCCCTGGGCCAGGTCGTTGCCGCGCACGGTGTGACAGCCGATGCAGCCGCTGGCGGTGAACTGCTGCATCCCCTGCTGGATCAGCTCATCGTCCGGCGCCTCAGAGCCCGAGACGTTGTTCGCGACCCAGGCATCGAAGTCACCCGGCTCCTGCACGAAGACGCGGAAGCGCATGTTGGCGTGCGACAGGCCACAGAACTCCGCGCACTGGCCGATGAACTCGCCCGTCTCGTTCGGCGTGAACCAGATCTGGTTCTCGTGGCCGGGCACCATGTCCTTCTTGCCCATCAGGCGCGGCACCCAGAACGAGTGGATGACGTCATCCGAGAGCAACTTCACGACCACGGGGCGGTCGACGGGAAGGTGCAGTTCGTTGGCCGTGACCACACCCAGCTCGGGGATCTCGAACTCGAACCACCACTGGTGGCCAGTGGCCAGCACCTCCAGCGCGTCGTCCGGCGCTTCACCTTCGAGCTCGACGATCGTGTTGAACGTCGGCACGGCCATGACGACCACGATGACCACCGGGATGAAGGTCCACAGGACCTCCAGGCGGGAGTTGCCGTGGATCTGGATGGCCTCAACGCCCTCCTTCTCCCGGTACATGAAGGAGAAGATGAGCGTCATTGCCAGCACGCCGACGAAGACCGCGCCGGCGAGCCAGAAGATCAGGATGTAGATGTCCTGCACGCGCTCCGCGTTCTCGGACGCGGGCTCGAACGTAGTCATGGAGTCCGCGCCCAGGAAGGCTGCGTCGCGGAACCAGATCCACAGCACGGCAGAAACAGCCGCGGTGATGAGCAGCGAGACGACGATGGCAATGATGCGCCCCGGACCTGACCTGCCCACTAGCGCCTCCCCGAAACTCCACGCCCCGACACCGGGGTCGCAGGCACGCGTTACCGGCCGCAACGGAACAGCGGCCCACTTGAAGTAACACCCGCCCGAAACAGGGTCAAGGGAAACGATCGCTCCGCAACTCGAGTCCCGCTCGTTCCGGGCCAATGGTCCCATGACCGACGTTGTAGAACCGACGGATCGAGGCGTCCCACGGCGTGCCCCGGACCTACGATTCGCCCCGTGGTTCGGGCCTCCATTGAGTCAGGGGAGCCACCCGGATAGCCTCGATCACATCATGAACGGCGCGCGTTCCGTCCGCCTCACAGCCGCCGGCGTCGGCATCATCCTGGGACTCCTCCTGTTGGTCCTCGCCGTCGCGCTCTCGCGAGGCGTGGGGCAGGCGGAGCAGGGCCGCAGCGACGTGGGCGGCTCGCCCGCCCCGCCCTTCTCCGCCCCCATGTTCCAGGGCACCGGCGTCCAGGTGGCGCCGGACGGCACGTTCGACCTGGTGGCCCACGCGGACCGACCCACGTTCGTCTACTTCTGGGCCTCCTGGTGCCTCCCCTGCCAGGAGGAGGCGCGGGTCATCGAGGGCCTGTGGCCGGAGTACCGCGAGCGCGGCTACGTCTTCGTGGGCCTGAACATCTGGGACCTGGAGCGAGACGCCCAGGCGTTCATCCAGGAGCACGACCTGACCTTCCCGCTGGCGCGGGACGCAGAGCGCTCCATCTATGTAGAGTATGGAGTGCAGGGACTCCCGGCCGCGTTCTTCATCGAGCCGGGGCTCAGCATCCGCTCCCGCTACGACGGCGCGCTGGACGAAGCCACGCTTCGCGGGCTCCTGGATGAGATCGGCGGGGAAGCATCATGACTGACATGCTCGCGAATCGGCGTGCGCGCCTGATCCTGCTGCTGGTGGTCGCCACGGCCGCGGTCAGCGTCCTGGCCTTCCGCGCCGCGGGTGCCTCCGTCTCCTACTACCTCACCCCCGCCGAGTACCTCGCCGACCCGGCCCTGGAGGGCACTCGCGTGCGCGTGGCCGGCCGCGTGGTGGAGGGCACCGTGGAGGAGCGCGCCGGTCGCCCGGTGGCCTTCGACATCTTCGGCGACCAGGACGACCGCATCTCCGTGTCCTTCGAGGACGGCGTGGTACCGAACTTGTTCGGCCCCTACGCGCTCGTGGTGGTGGAGGGCACGGGCATCGCCGGCGGCGTGGACGCCGACAACGTCATCATCAAGCACGAGGACGAGTTCTTCGCGGACACCCCGCCTTCGGACTCCATCTCCTCGCACTTCGTGGAGCCGACGGCGGAGGCCGAGTAGCCTCGCCCCCGTCCGCCTCGGACCGCACTAGCCGGCGCAAGGCCGGGCAGAGGACCAGCCCGTGAACCTGGTCGCCACCCTGGGCGCAGCCGCGCTCCTGACCGCGCTCGCAGCGGCCGTGGTGGCGATCCTCGCGGCCGTGGTCGCCCTCCGCCGCCACGACCGAGCATCGCGGGCGCGCGCCACCGCCGTGGCGATGCGGGCCATCTACGCCGTGGCCGGCCTCAACAGCGCCGCCTTCGTGCTGCTGGCCTACGCCCTGCTGACGGACGACTTCTCCATCGCGCACGTGGCCAGCGTCTCGTCCAGCAACATGCGCACGGTCATGAAGTGGGCCTCGCTGTGGAGCGGGCAGCCGGGGTCGTTGTTGTTCTGGACCTGGATGATGTCCCTCTGGATGGCGGCGTTCGCGTGGATCACGCTGCCGAAGATGTCCTGGGGCGCGCCGCGCGCGCTGGGGACCATGGGCGTCGTCATCACCTCGTTCCTGGTGGCGCTGGTGTTCTTCGCCTCGCCGTTCCGCTTGAGCCCGGTGACACCCGCCGACGGGCAGGGCCTGAACCCGCTGCTGGTGGACCCGGGCATGCTCATCCACCCGCCCTTCCTCCTCACCGGCCTCGTCTCCACTTCTATCCCCTTCGTCATCGGCGCAACCGCGCTCATGGCGGGCCGGCTGGACAACGCCTGGATCCGTCACGCCCGAGGTTGGGCGCTGGGCTCGTTCGTGGTCCTCAGCGTCGGCAACGTGCTCGGCGGGTGGTGGGCGTACACGGTGCTGGGCTGGGGTGGCTACTGGGGCTGGGACCCCGTGGAGAACTCCGCCATCCTGCCGCTGCTGCCCCTCACGGCCTTCCTGCACACGGTCATCGTCCAGGAGCGTCGAGGCATGCTGAAGGCGTGGAACCTCGTGCTCGTCCTCGCCGCCTTCGCCCTCGCCGTGTTCGGCACGTTCAACGTGCGCTCCGGCCTGGTCGCGTCCGTCCACTCCTTCGCCCAGTCCGAGGTAGGCCCGTTCTTCCTCGTCCTCGTCGGCATGGTCATCGCCGCGTCCGTGGTGCTGATGGTGTGGCGACTGCCGATGATGCGCTCGGAGTACGAGTTCGAGTCCCTCGCATCGCGAGAGACCGGCCTCATCCTCAACACCTACGTCTTCGTGGTCATGGCGCTGGTGATCCTGGGCGGCACGCTCTTCCCGGTATTCTCCGAACTGATCCGAGACGTGCGCGTGACCGTAGGCCCGCCGTTCTACAACGACGTCGTCGGCCCGCTCCTGATCGTGGTGCTGCTACTCATGGCCCTGGGCACCGTGCTCCCGTGGCGTCGAGCGACGCCGGGGCTCCTCCAGCGCCGCTTCACCGCGCCACTGGTGCTGACCGCCCTCGGCGTCGTCGCCCTCGGCGTGCTCGGGATGCGCGACCCGTTCGCCCTCGTGGCCTCCACCGCCGTGATCCTGGTCTTCGCCGTCACCCTGCGGGAGTACGCCCTCGGCGCCCGCGCCGTACGCACCGCCCGAGGCGTCTCGTGGCCGGTGGCCCTCGGCGCGCTGTTCAACCGCGATCCCCGGCGCTACGGCGGGTACCTGGTGCACCTGGGCTTCGCGGTCATGGCCGTGGCCGTCATCGCGACGAACGTCTACCAGGACCAGACCCGGGTCGTGGTCAGCCCCGGCGACACCTTCGAAGCCGGCGGCTACACCTTCGAGTTCCACGACCTGGCGACGGACCGCCCCGGCGTGGACGGCATCGAGGTGGACATCGTGGCGGACATCACCGTCCGAGACGGCGGCGAGGAGGTGGCCCACCTCCAGCCCGGCCGCCGCTTCTTCACGAACTTCCCGGACCAGCCCGTCGCCATCGTGGCCGTGGAGGGCAACCTGCTGCGCGACATCTACCTCTTCGTCCAGGGCTGGGACGAGGAGCGCCTGACGGAGATCCAGGTCTTCATCAACCCGCTCCAGCAGTGGCTGTGGATCGGCGCCGCTATCTTCACCGCCGGCGGCCTGCTCGCCTTCGCGCCCTTCCGCTCCCGCCGCCCCATCGAGGTGGACGCCACGGCGCCATCGGGAGCGCAGACCGCGTGATCGCATCGCTCTCGACGCCCCGGTTCGCCTCGCTCGTCGTCGCGCTGGTGCTCGGCATCCTCGGCGCGTTCGCCCTCGCGACGCCCGAGCGTGCCGCCGCCCAGGTGCCGGCGACAGAGGAGCAGGCGCAGGCTATCGAGCGGCAGTTGCTGTGCCCCATCTGCACCAACGAGCGCCTCGACGTGTGCTCGATCGCCATCTGCAACGACATGAAGCGCATCATCCGCGAGCGCCTGGCGGCTGGCTCCACCGTCGACGACATCATGCTGTACTTCGAGAACCGCTACGGCGAGAAGGTGCGGGCCGACCTACGGGCGGAGGGCTTCAACCTCTGGCTGTACGGCTGGATCGGCGTGAGCGTCCTCGCCGTCGCCCTGCTGGGCTCGGGCTTCCTCCTCTCCCTCCGCCGTCGAGCACGCCCCGCGACCGCATCGCCCTCGCCGTCCCGGGGCGCCGAGGCGACACTTGCGCCGGAGGACGAGCGCTGGCTGGACGAGCAGATCGCCGCCGACGAGGAGCGCGAGTGATGGAGTGGCTCGTGCTGGCCCTGGTGGCTGCGCTGGCGGCTGCCTTCATCGCGTGGCCGCGCCAGGCGGACGCGCTGCCGCCGGCCCGTCCCGCCGCGGAGGAACTGCACGCGGAGCGCCGCGCCTTCCTCGCCGAGTTGCGTGAGATCGAGGAGGACGCGCTCGCCGGACGCATCACCGCCGACGACCGCACCGAGGCCCGCCGCGCCCTGGGCCCCCGCCTCCGGCAGGTAACGGAGGCCCTGCGCGACCTGGGGGAGCCGGTCGAGGCATGAGACGACTCGCGGCGTGCACGGTCGCCCTCGCCTTCGCGCTCGCCCTCGGCGTGCTGGACGCCTCGGGTGTCCGCGCTCAGACGGCCTCCGCCGGCGCGATCACTGGCGCGGTGACGATGGCGACGGAGGGCGAAGCGCTCGACCCCTCGCTGCTGGAGGTGGAGGTCATCATCCTCGCGGAGGGCGGCGTCACCGGCACCAAGCCCGCCACCGTCGACGGCGAGGCCTACGAGGTGCAGGTGGACGCGGACGCCGCCCTCACCTACATCCCCCGCGCGACCTACGACGGCGTCTCCTACTTCGGCGGCGCGGTACGCCTGGACGAAGACACGTCCACCGAGGCGCGAGACTTCACCGTGTACGCCACCACGTCGGAGACGCCCCCCCTGGAGGTCAAGGAGACCGTGGTCACCGTCATCGCCATCGACCGTGGCACGGGCGAACTGGGCTTCGTCCGTGAGGACCTGGTCCACAACCCCACGGACCGCGTCTTCACCGGGAGCGGCGGCGAGGATGGTGCCGGCATCACGCTCCGCCTGCCCGCGCCGGAGGGAACTGTGGAGGCGCTGGGCGAGAACGCTGACGGGCAGTTCGCCCTCGAAGGCGGGGTGATGACCACCACCACGCCGATCCGGCCGGGCGACAACGCCATCATCACGCGCTACCTCACCGAGTACGACATCGCGGAGGACGAGTACGCGCTCCGCATCACCGCCCCGGTCGACACCGGGCGAGTGGTGCTGCGCGTGCCGGAGTCCTACGTCCGCGACCTGGCCCCCCAGCCTCCCGCACAGCAGCGCGAAGCCCAGCCCATCCAGGTCACCGAGGACAGCGAGCCAGTCTTGATGCTGATCGCGGAGGCCTCCGACCTTGGCCCCGGTGACGGGCTGCTGGTGACGCTGGACGGTTTCGCGCCGCAGGTGAACCGCAACGTCCTGACGGACAGTCCCCAGGCGATCGCCGGCGCCCTGGCGGCCCTGCTGCTCATCGGCGGCGCGGCCGCCTATGCCCTCAGCCGCCCTCGAGGTGGCGTGCAGCCCCCGGCCTCCGACAGCCCGGCCGAGGGCGCATGAACGAGGCTGCGACGGAGATCGCGATCTCGGCGCAGGGGCTGACCCGCCAGTACGGCGGCGTCACCGTGGTACGAGGCGTGGACCTCGCGCTGCCGGCCGGCTCCAAGACGGCGCTGCTGGGGGCGAACGGCGCGGGGAAGAGCACGCTCCTCGGGATGCTCTCGACGCTCATTGGCCCGACCTCCGGCACGTTCCGCGTCGCGGGGCACGCGCCCGGCAGCGCCGCGCTCCGCCGCTCGATCGGCGTGCTGGGCCACAAGCCCATGCTCTACGAGGACATGAGCCCGCTGGAGAACCTCCGCTTCTTCGCCCGCCTCTACGGCATCTCAGATGCGGATGCGGACATCGAGGCGCTGCTGCGGCGGGTCGGCCTCTGGCTGCGCCGGCACGAGCGCACCTCCGTGCTCTCACGCGGGTACCACCAGCGGCTGGCCCTCGCCAGGGTGTTGGTGCACCGGCCGACCGTGGTCATCGCGGACGAACCGGAGACGGGGCTGGATCCGGAGGGCGTCTCGCTGCTAGACGAACTGGCGCTGCACGCCCCCGGCCTCACCGTCCTCGCGGCCACGCACCGCATCGACCACATCGAGGCGTGGGCCACCGGCATCGTGCGCCTCGACCGCGGCCGGGTGGTGGAGGACACCGCCAGTGTCGGCGCCGCCGCCGTGGAGGCCGCGCGATGAGGCCCGTGCTCGTCATCCTGGAGAAGGACCTCCGCCTAGCATGGCGCAACCGCTCGGGATGGGCCTCGGCGGGGGCGTTCGCGACGATCGCCGTCCTCACCTACTCGTTCGCGTTCGACCTCGCGACGGGGGACGTGCGGCCGCTGCTGCCGGGTGTGCTGTGGACCACGTTCCTCTTCGCGGGCGTGTTCGCGGCGGGACAGTCATTCCAGACGGAGGTTGAGGAC
>CAYTRA010000109.1:1931-7925 GCA_964439675.1 uncultured Dehalococcoidaceae bacterium | reverse complement strand
CGACGACAGGTGCTTCGCGGAGCGGCCCTCGGTGGCGCAGGGCTCGCCGCCGCGGCCCTCATCGGATGCAGCGGCAGCGAGGTTGACGGCGGCTCGGACGACACCGGCTCCGCCGGCGTGAGCGGCCCGGCGACGACCACCGCGACCTCGGTTGCCACCGGGCCCGCGCAGCCCGGCGGCACGCTCAACGTCTCGTTCCTGCGGTGGACGGAGCCGGCGCGTCCCGGCCGCAACGGCCACACGGCGGTGGACTTCTTCAACGCCACCCTCAACCGGCTCATCTACCAGGACGCCCACACCTTCGAATTGATCCCGGAACTCGTGGAGTCCTGGGAGCAGGTGGACGAGATGACGCTCGTCCTCAAGGTGCGCCAGGGCAGCCAGTTCCACGACACCGCACCCATCGAGGGCCGCTTCTTCAACGCGGAGGACGTGGCCGCGACCATGGAGAACAACGCGGGGCACCTGGACACCCCGGAAGAGTCCGCTCGCTACCCTCGCCGCTACGTCTACGACGCCTACGACCACGTGGAAGTGGTGGACGAGTACACCGCCCGCGTCCACTTCAACGCGCCGAACTCGGCGTTCCTGGCCACGCAGGCGGACATCCTGCTCTACACGATCGCCAAGGAGCAGGTGGACATCGGCTGGGTGGACCCGCTGAAGATCCGCGGCACCGGCCCGTACATGCTCCAGAGCATCCAGGGCGATCACGACCGCGCGACGTACACCAAGAATCCGAACTACTGGGAGAGCGGCCCGTCTAACAGCGCCCTGCCGTACATGGACGAGATCAACCACTTCAACATCCCCGACCGCTCCACGTGGATGGGCCAATTCATCTCCAAGGAGACGGACTTCTTCACGAACCCCAGTTCCCCGGAGCGGGAGTCCATCCGCCGGACGGCGCAGGACGCCGTCTACACCAAGTACAAGGTGTCCAAGTACTTCCCGCTGCTGCTCAACGTCGCCCGGGAGCCCTTCAGCGACGTCCGGGTGCGCAAGGCGTTGCACCTGGTGATGGACCGCAAGGCGCTCAACGACGCCTGGTGGGGCACCGAGGAAGGCGACTGGTGGTACCAGGGCTGGCTGAACAACTCCTTCCCTCAGGCCATGCAGCCTGAGGAGGCCTCCCTCCTCCCCGGCAACAACCCGGCGACGAAGGAGCAGGACATCGCGGAGGCGAAGAAGCTGATGGAGGCCGCGGGCTTCCCGGACGGCGCCTTCACCTTCGAGTCCCCGCAGACGATCGCGGCCGGCCGCTCGTACGAGTACCTCGTCCGCATCAACGACCAGTTCAAGCAGGTCTGGCCGGCGATGACCATCGAGACGCCCGTCCAGGACGTGGGCATCGTGAGCCAGCGCAACGCCTCCGGAGACTGGGACCTGCGGATGGTGGGCGGTCAGTCCAGCCCGGACCCGCTGGCCGACCTCCGGTTCTACTACCACTCGGGGGCCACCCCTGGCGCAAGCTACGCGGCGCCCGCCGTGGGCTACCACAACCAGGAGGTCAACGACCTCATCGACGCCGGCCTCGCCGAGTTCACGGAGGAGGCGCGGCAGGACTACATCAAGCGCATCGAGGCGGTGCTCCAGGAGGACGTCCCCAACGCGCCGCTCGCGCAGTTCCATGAGGGTGTGTTCCACACGCCTCGGGTGAACGGCTTCGTGGAGAACGTGGGGCCGGCGCTCGCCGAGGCCCAGCACTCCATCGGACAGCTCACCAAGAACATGTGGCTGTCCGCATAGTCCGGGCGCGTGCCCGGCGGGACGCGGCCCCTCTCCGCGTCCCGCCGGGCCTCCGCGCGTAGAACCTCCGAGGTCTCCCCGCTCCTCGCAGGCATCGATGCCCCCTCGCTTCTCGCGAGGTGAGAGGCCCGCCTTCCCCTCCGCTGGCATACTTCCGTGCAGTGGACGGAGGGGATGCTGCATGGTCGACCAACCGCTGGCTGTCTCGCCGGGACGCGTCATCGCGGAGGAGCACCGGGCGGCCTCCAGTGATCCCCTGACGCCGCTGGTCTTCCTGCAGCGCACCGCGCGGGTCTTCCCCTCGAAGGAAGCGGTCGTCTACGGCTCGCAGCGGATTACGTGGGCGGAGTTCGCGACGCTGGTCGGCCGCTTCGCTGCCGCCCTGCGGCGCGACGGCATCGAGGCCGGCGACCGCGTGGCGGTGCTCCTGCCGAACGTCCCGGCACACCTCGCGGCCACGTTCGCGGTACCCCTCGTGGGGGCGGCGCTCGTGGCGATCAATACGCGGCTCGCCGCTGCCGAGGTGGCGTACATCCTCCAGCACTCCGGGTCACGCATCCTGCTGGTGGACCCGGAACTGGCGCCGAACGTCGACCTCCAGGAGGCGCCACCGGGCGTCCGGATCGTCAACGTGCTCGACGCCGAGGCGGGGCTCACCACCTCGCCCCTGCCGGGCCCCACCTTCGAGGAGTGGCTCGGCGACCTCGCCCCAATCGCGATCGAGCACGCCCTCGACCACGAGGAGCGGCTGCTCGCGATCAACTACACCTCGGGCACCACGGGACGTCCGAAGGGCGTCATGTACACGCACCGAGGCGCGTACCTCAACGCGATCGGCCAGGCGGCGTCACTCGGATTCGGGCCCTCGAGCGTCTTCCTGTGGACGCTGCCAATGTTCCACTGCAACGGCTGGTGCATGCCCTGGGCCGTCACCGCGGTGGCCGGCAAACACGTCTGCCTCCGTGCCGTCCGCCCGCCCGAGGTGCTCCGCCTCGTGGTCGAAGAGGGCGTCACGAACTTCAACGCCGCGCCCACGGTGCTGCGCATGATCGCCTCGGATCCCGCGGCGCAGGGGGTGCGCTTCGATCCGCCGGTGCGCGTGGGGACGGGCGGCGCACCGCCCTCGCCGGCCGACCTCCGGACCATGGAAAACATGGGCATCCACGTGACGCACCTGTACGGCCTCACGGAGACTTACGGCCCGCACACCCTCTGCGAGGTGCAGCCGGACTGGCGCGACCTGTCGCTAGAGGAACGCGCCGCCCTCAACGCGCGCCAGGGCGTCCCGTACATCCATTCGCAGTACCTGCGCGTCGCCGACCCCGAGACGATGGAGGACGTGCCGGCGGACGGCCAGACCATCGGCGAGGTGATGATGCGCGGCAACAACGTGATGGCAGGCTACTTCAACGACCCGGAGGCTACGGCGCAGGCGTTGCGCGGCGGGTGGTTCCACTCCGGAGACCTGGCGGTGATGCACCCGGACGGCTACATCGAGCTCCGCGACCGCTCCAAGGACGTCATCATCACCGGCGGCGAGAACGTCGCGAGCATCGAGGTGGAGAACGCCATCTTCGAGCACCCCGCTGTCCACGAGGTCGCGGTCATCGGCGTGCCGGACGAGAAGTGGGGCGAGGTGCCGAAGGCGTTCGTCACCCTGAAGCCGGGCGTGAGCGCCACCGCCGAGGACATCATCGCCTTCACGCGCGACCGCCTCTCGCACTTCAAGTGCCCGAAGGCGGTCGAGTTCGGCGAACTGCCCAAGACCAGCACGGGCAAGGTCCAGAAGTTCGTCCTGCGCGACCGCGAGTGGGCCGGGCACGAACGCCGCGTGAACTAGGCCGGGCACGCGTGAGGACGAGGTGGACCTCGCCCTCACGCGCGCTCTCGTGCCTTCAGTGCGCCTAGGCGTCGATGAAGTTGGGGCGGCGCTTCTCCGCGAACGCGCGAGGGCCCTCCAGTGAGTCCTGCATGCCGCGCAGGTTCTGCTCCAGCGCGTTGCCCAGGGCCTGCGCCTGGAACGGCTCCAGGTAGTAGCCGCGGTACATGGCCTGCTTCATGTTCCGCACGGCCCTCGGCGCCATGTCCAGCGCGCGTCGGGCGTACTCCATGGCCGTGTCCATCAGTTGGTCATCCGGCACGGCCCGCTGCGCCCAGCCGATCTCCACGCATCGCTTCGCGTCGTACTGCGTGTCACCCCAGAGGATCATCTCCAGCGCGTTCCCGAGGCCGATCTGCCGCGTGATGGGCGCCATCCAGCCGGCGCCCCCCATGTTCCACCGCACCTCGCCGATGCCGACCTTCGCCGACTCGGCCATGATGCGGATGTCGCACTGCATGGCGTACATGAAGCCACCCGCCACGGCGTAGCCGTTGATCGCGGCGATGGTGGGCTTCCAGAGATTCATGCCCTCCGAGAGCGGCACCACAGTGTGCGGCGGGCGGGGTGGAGCCCCCTCGGTGGCGGCGTCGCCGTTCGGCCCGGCCTGGCGCGCCCGTGCCTCCGCCGTCGCGATGAGGTCGGCCCCGGCGCTGAAGGCGCGCCCGGCGCCGGTGAGGATCGCGACCCGCGCCTGCGGGTCGTCCCGGAACGTAGCGAACGCGTCGCCGAGCGCCTCACCGAGGCCATCGCCGATCGAGTTCAGCCGGTGCGGACGGTTGAGCGTGATGACGTAGATCCGCCCGTCCTCATGCTTGTCGATCTTCACCACCGGGCCGAAGACCGACTGCGGCGTATCCCGATTGTGCTTCTGCGGGTCGTAGGTCTCGTACGCTTCGGTGCTCATAATCGTCCTGTTCCGAGCCGACGCGCCCTTCAGGGTGCGCGTCCCGCACCTCTTATTGCGCGTTCGGCCCACTCCATGCCACTAGCGCGCTGGTGACTATTACGTCCGACTACGGGAATCCTCCGTACTCCGCGATCAGGTAGTTGACCACGTCCCAGCGTTGCTCCTCGGTCAGCCGATCCTCCCACGCGGGCATGGCGGTCCCGTCGATCCCGTTCGTCACGAAGGCGAAGAGTTCGCTGTCGCCATGCAGCGGGATGTGCTGACGAAGGTCGGCCGGTGGTGGAGTGAGGCCGGCCGCCGAGGGCCCGTCGCCCCTGCCCTGCTCACCGTGACAGGTCTGGCAGTTCTGCACGTAGACCTCGCCGCCCCGCGCGATCGAGGCAGGGTCTGCCGGGGAGGGGTTGCTCGCCGACGCGCGACTCTCGTCGTCGCCACCAGTGACGGCGGCCATGATGCCAATCCCGAGGACGATCACAGCGGTCGCGTGCACTGGCACGCGATACTGCCCCTGCCGTGGCCCCATGAGCAGCAAGCCGCCACTCGCCATCGCGGCGAGCAGGAAGATGAGCGTCCCGCCCGAGATCTGCGGTGCGAGCGACCCGAACGCGCCACCACTCGATGCCGTCGCCGCACCGGCGATCGGCACCTGGTAGTCGAAGCGCGCGTCATCGGCGCCCGCCCGGGTGACGTCCACTCGCACCGTCCACGTCAGGGCCTGGCTCAGGGCGGACGTGGTCACGCGGTAGATGCCGCCTCCCTCCGGCGCCGCTGCCGTCTGCTCGCCGCCGAAGAAGCCCGGACGGATAAACGTCGCGAGGACCCGGCTGACTCCTTCCGGCTCGCTGCCATCGGCCATGTAGAGGTGCACGCGAAGGTTGTTCTCACCCACAGAGGCGGGCATCACCTGCAGGTGCACGTTCATCCCGTCGATCTGCTGGATGCCGTTGTACGGCTGTGCCGCCTGCACTGGGGCTTCGACCACCTCGCCGCGCGGCGTGGGCGTCTGCCCCAGCACACCCACGACCAGCAGGATCGCGGCGCCCAGCAGCAGTTCCACGGGCAACAGCGCCCGCAGGTTCGTCACGGGGCCGCTGGCGTCCCCGCGCGAGGGGCCGCCCCGCACGTCCTCCACGTTCCGTCGGTTGAAGAACGCAACGCCGACGATGCCCGCGACCAGCACCAACTTCACGAGGAGCCAGCGACCGTAGCCGGACTCCCAGAGCGCCGCGAGCGTCGGGATCTCGCCCAGCGTGCGCACGATGCCCGTCGCCACCAGGACGTACACGGAAGCCGCAGCGGCTACCGAGAACGGCACCAGGAGGGCACGCGCCTCCTCGCGAGGGATGGCGGGACGCGTCGTGCGCCCTCGGAATGCGACGACGAGCAGCACGGCGAGCGCGGCGACGCCGCCCAGCCACCACGAGGCGACCAGCAGGTGCGCGAAGTCGAAGAGTTG
>CAYTRA010000109.1:0-1831 GCA_964439675.1 uncultured Dehalococcoidaceae bacterium | reverse complement strand
GCGACCGCCTCGACCTGCGCGATGGTGACGAGCACCGTCCCGGCGAGCGCGAGCGGGACACCGCCCAGGGCCAGGCGCGGCGCCGTGCGGAGGTAGGCGGCCCAGAGCAGCGGGAAGCGCGTCCGGCGCTGCCGCAGCGGGAGGTAGAGGACGGCGCCCCCTGACAGGAGGGCGAACCCGGCGAAGGACAGCCACCGCCCGACAACGTTCTCCGGCGACGTGGTCCGCCCGAGTCCGCCCGCATCGAAGGCCTGGCCGGTCGGCGTCGATCCGTCGGGGTTCAGGACGACAAAGGAGAACGCACCGCTCCACTCGTGGCCGTCGGCCTGCGAGACGTTGCGGTAGAGGACGGTGTAGTAGCCGGGATCGAGCCCCAGCGGCAGGCCGCTCAGGTGGTACTCGTCCTGCGGGTCCACCTGGACGCCGTCCACCCGGATCGAGTTGCCCTGGCTGTCCAGCAGCTCGAAGTTGCTGAACGCCGCTTCCAGCGGCTCGGAGAACCAGAGGTCAATCGAGGCGGGCGACTCGGTGAGTTCGCTTCCCGCCTCCGGACTCGAACGCACGAGGATGGCGTGGGCCTCGGCAACGTCGTTCACGGCTACCCACGCACCGAGCGTCCCGACGAGCACCAGCGCGACGAGGAACAGCGGCCGGGTCAGGGCAGTCACGGTGCTGGCTCCTCCATGCGGATCGCCCAGGCCCCCGCGGCGCCGGCGCCAAGGATGCCGAGCGCGGCGATGAGCACCCACCACGGCATCGGCGTGCCCTCGTCCTCCGCCTCGTCGTCCTCGCCGGCCTCGCCGCCCTCGCCGGACGGCGTCGCCTCCGAGGTGGGCGATGCACCGTCAGGCGTGGGCGTGGAGGTAGGCGGTTCGGTGGCCGTCGTCTCCGCCGTCTCCGTCGGGACCGGCGTGGCGTTCGGGTCGATAGTGAAGGTAAAGGTGCCCTCGTCGGTGTCTCCGTCCGTGGCGGAGAGGGTGCGCCAGTAGACGGTGTACGTGCCGGCCGGAAGGTCGACCGGTAGCCCGACCGACGCGTGCGTGCGGTCCGCGTCGTCGATGACGAGGTCGTCGAGGTCGACGCGTTCGCCCGCCTCGTTCGTCACTTCCAGCGCGTTCTCGCCCTCGCGACGGAAGAGGTCCTGCGTGAACCAGACATCCAGCCGCTCCGGCGCCTCCGGGACCGCGGTATCCGCGGGTGGGTTCGACCGGTCGTACTCCGCGTGTGCCCACACCACAGAGGGCAGCGCAAGGCTGGCGGCGACGAGCGCCACCAGCCCCAGTGCCACACGTGCGGTGCGTCCGCCGCCAAACGCGACGGGGAACAGCAGATTCCGCACGATAGCCTCCTAGTGCGCCCCGCCCCCACCGCCAAGGGCAGCGTATGCATCGTGGCTCAGCGCGTGCTGCGTGTCATGCGCGGCCGTGGCGGCCGGCCCCGCCGCGGCGACATCGTCCGCCTCGAGCGCCGCCTCGAGGGCCTGCGCCGCCTCGATGAACGCGTCGGCCGCAGCCTGCACGTCGCCGGGCCAGGCGATCGCCTGCGCCGCCGTGCGGGCGTGCTGCGTGGCTCCGAGCCAGCCGGCGTCGATCTCGGGGGCGTCGCCGTTCAGGGCGTCGTCCATGCCGTGGAAGCCGGCGCTGTCGATGAGCGCGATCGCCGCGAGGGCGCCGGCTGCCGTGTCATCGGAGGCGGTCATCTCACCGAGCGCGTGGTACGCGTCATGGCTCAGCGTGTGCTGCGTCTCGTGCGCGGCCGCCGCGGGCTCCGCGCCGGCTGCCGCGTCATCCGCGTCCAGCGCCGCTTCGAGGTCTCCCGCCGCCGCGATGAA
>CAYTRA010000108.1:6742-7937 GCA_964439675.1 uncultured Dehalococcoidaceae bacterium | reverse complement strand
GACCTGGCTGCCGTCGGAGGGAGGAGGTGATCACGTTGCAATGGATGCCGTGTTCGGCGCGCTCAAGGCTGACGGCGTCTCGTTCTACAACAGCAACTGGTACCTCGCCCACGACCCGGCCGGGCTCACGAAGGGGAATAGCTCGCTCTATCCGTGAATGACCCACACAAACAGCCCCCCGGTGACGGGGGGCTGTCGCGTCTCGGGGGTTCCGAGGCGTGCCGGCGCGTCGAGGGCTAGCCCTGCGACTTCGCCTGGGCGCGTTCCTTCAGGAACTCCTCGACGGTCTGGCGGCCATTCCACATGGCGGGGGCGTTCTCCAGGGACGTGATCTGGCCCCAGTTCTCCTGCACCCACTCTACGGACTTCGGCTCGCCGAGGCCGGGGCGGATGCCGGGGCCCTTCACGACGGCGGCGCGGTTGAAGTTGCCGGCGCCGGCTTCGATGAGGAGGCCGGAGTCCTCGCAGTCCTCGGAGACCATGTAGATGACGGCGGGGGTGACGTACTCCGGCTTCATCGCCTCCACCATCTCCGGCTTCATGACCGTGGCGGTGAGGCGGGTGCCGGCGACGGGCATCAACGTGTTCACGTTGATGTTGTACTTCAGCCCCTCCTGCTTCAGGACGTTCATCAGGCCCAGCATCGCCGTCTTGGCGGCGCCGTAGTTGGCCTGGCCGAAGTTGCCCCAGATGCCGGACGAGGACGAGGTGATGACCACGCGCCCGTAGTTCTGCTGGCGGAAGACGGGCCAGGCGTGGTGCAGGACGTTGTACGTCCCCTTCACGTGGACGTCGAAGATGATGTCCCAGTCGTCTTCCGTGATGTTGTGGAACGCCTTGTCACGCAGGATGCCGGCGTTGCAGATGACGATGTCCAGGCGGCCCCAGCGATCCATGCACTGGCGCACCATCTCCATGCCGTTCTCGAAGTCGGCGACGGAGCCGAGGTTGGAGATGGCGTCGCCGCCCATCGCCTTGATCTCCTCGACGACCTGGTTGGCCGGCGCGGCGTCCGCGCCCTGGCCCATGGGGTCACCGCCGAGGTCGTTCACCAGCACCTTCGCACCGCGCCGCGCGAGTTCCAGCGCGTACGAGCGGCCGAGGCCGTGCCCCGCGCCGGTGACGATGGCGACGCGGCCTTCGAAATCAACAGTCATGCGTATGTGCCCTCTCTGCCTCGGAGCCGGTCGACCTC
>CAYTRA010000108.1:0-6642 GCA_964439675.1 uncultured Dehalococcoidaceae bacterium | reverse complement strand
GCGGTCTCGCTGGACGTACAGCCTGTCGGTGTGCGCGCACACTGTACCGGCGCCGTCGAGGGGATGCGAGGGGTGGTGAGCTAGCCGACGACCTCTTCGTGGTCGCCGTCCACGACCAGCGCCTCGCCGTCTCGCAGCGTGACGTAGGGGATGCCGTGCTCCTCGTAGTAGGGGACCGCCCCCTGCCGAGGCCCCTCCGGCTGGAAGTGCGGCTCGATGGCGTACGGCAGCACGCCGAGGCCATCCCACACCGGCTCCGGTTCGTACGGAGGCGGAGCGACGCGCGGGTCGTCCTCGTAGCCGTGGATGCCTCGCAGTGTTGGGCCGAGCATGCACGGCCCCGCGCTGTAGCCGGCGAACACCAGGGCGTCGTCCGCGAGGAGGTCGCGGATCGCGTCGTCCGCGCCGGACTGGCGAAGCGCGCGACGGAGCAGGAACACGCTGCCGCCTCGCAGGTAGAGCAGGTCGAAGGTGGCCAGCACGCGGCGCGTGTCCTCCGGCCGGCCGAAGTACCAGCGGAGGTCGACCTCCTGCGGCGCCAGGCCCAGGGCGAGCATCTCCTCGGTGTCCCGCTCGAGCGAGGCGTTCCGTTCTTCCGGCGTCTTGTAGTCCGCCGCGTTGAGGATCAGGGCAGTACGCGTGCGGCCTCGAAGGAGGCGCAGCAAGGCGTCCGGCCGGTTGCCGAGGCGGTAGGAGGAAAGAAAAAGGCGCATTGGGAAGGGGGAACTGGTGGACCCGAGGGGGCTCGAACCCCTGACCTCGACACTGCCAGTGTCGCGCTCTCCCAGCTGAGCTACGGGCCCTTGGGACTGTCTTCCAGTGTAGGGAGCGGGGTTGCTCTCGGTCTAGCGGGCGCTACGCGAGCGTCCCAAGCACCTCCGACAACACCACCGGGTAGTCCGTGGTGATGCCGTCGACGCCCATGCGGGCGAGTTCGGCCATGCGCTGGGGGTCGTTCACGGTCCAGCAGTACATCGCGAGGCCCAGGCGGTGGGCGTAGTCGACCGCGGTCGCGTCGATGTAGCGGTGGTTGGCCATGAGCCCGGCCAGCCCGTGCCGAGCAGCGAGGTCACACGCCTCCGCCGGGGCGGCGGTCACGCCATCGTTGGGCGTCCAGCCGAGGAACGACCGCGAGCCGGGCGTGCCCTCGAGCAGGGCGGCGGCGACGTGGGGGGCGTGTGCAGTCCACCAGACCCACGGCCCGGCGCCCACGCCGTTCACGAGGTCCATGCACGCCTGCGCGATCTCCGGCACGACGAAGTCCAGCACGACCGCGGCGCGCCCATCGATGATGTAGAGCGCCTCCTCCAGCGTGGGGATGTGCTGAGGGCCGTGCTCGCTGGCGGTGTCCACGCCGGTGCGGGTCACGCGCAGGTTCGTCAGTTCCTCGAGGGTCACGTCCGCCACCGCCCTCGGGTCGCCGGTGGTGCGTTGCAGCGTGGCGTCGTGCATGAGGACGAGCGCGCCGTCCTTCGTCGGGCGCACGTCCACCTCGATGGCGCGGGCGCCGTCACGGATGGAGGCCTCGATGCCCAGGAGGGTGTTCTCCGGGTACAGGCCGCCGTGGGCGCGGTGGGAGACGATGTCGAGCGTCCTCGGGGTGTCGGTCGGCATCGGGCACCTCGGTCTCACGGTGGCTGGGCGCTGCGGCGTGCGCTCGGGGGCGTGCTTGCCACAAGGCTATACTCGCGCCGCTTCGAGGGCGCGCGGCTGGCACCGGATGCCAGCGCGAACGCCCGAGGCCTACCGGGATGCACGAGGGGAGCGAGCGATGGCGAACGGACCGCTGGACGGCGTGAAGGTGGTGGACCTGTCCCGGCTGGCGCCCGGGCCGTACGCCTCGATGCTGCTCGCGGACCTCGGCGCCGAGGTCACGCTCGTCGAGGCGCCGGCGGGAGCGATTGCCGGCGTCGGTGGGGGCGGCGGCAACAACGAGGCTGCGGCGAGGCGTCGCGCGTTCAACCCGCTGTCGCGCAACAAGCGCTCGATCGTCGTGAACCTGAAGTCGCCGGACGGCGTCGCGCTGGTCCATGAACTCGCGAAGGACGCCGACGTGTTCCTGGAGGGCTTCCGGCCCGGCGTCACCGATCGCCTGGGCGTTGGCTACGAGGCGATCTCCAAGACCAACCCGCGCATCGTGTACGCCTCGCTCAGCGGGTACGGGCAGACGGGGCCGTACTCCAACATGGTGGGGCACGACATCAATTACATCTCCGTGGGTGGGGCGCTGTCCGCCATTGGCCGACCCGGTCAGCGGCTGTCCATCCCGCAGAACACCCTCGCCGACTTCGCCGGCGGCGGGCTGATGACGGCGTTCGCCATCGTCAGCGCCCTCTACGCCCGCGACCGGATCGGTCGAGGGCAGTACCTGGACATGTCCATGTCGGACAACGTCCTGTACCTCCTGGCCAGCCAGACCGGCGGCGTGCTCGCGGGTGGCGCCTCGCCGAAGCCGGGCGGAGAGATGCTGAACGGCGCCGCTCCTCACTACAACGTCTACGAGTGCGCGGATGGGAAATGGCTCTCCATCGGGTCGCTTGAGCCTCAGTTCTGGGCGGCGCTCTGCAAGGTGGTGGGCCGCGAGGACATGCTGGACGGCGAGTTCGACAGCAGCCGCCACGCAGAGTTCCAGGCGCACCTGGACCAGTTCTTCAAGCAGAAGACGCGCGACCAGTGGTTCTCGGAGTTGAAGGATATCGAGCTCTGCATTGCGCCCGTCCTCGAACTCGCGGAAGCCCTCGACGACCCGCACCAGCAGGCGCGCGGCATGACCGTCGAGGTGCAGGACGAGGTAGCGGGCACCGTGCGGCAGGTGGGCATCGGGCCGAAGTTCAGCGAGACGCCCGGCACCGTGCGCTCGACCGCCCCCTCGGCGGGCCAGCACACGGACGAGGTGCTCCGCGCGCTGGGCTACGACGATGCTCGGATCGCCTCGATGCGCGAGCAGGGTGTCGTGGGGTAGGTAGCGCCGGCCGAACGGAGATCATCCTCTCCCCAACCCTCCCCTGTCGAGGGGGAGGGGGCCGGAAGTCCGGGAACTGTCCATTGGCTGCTCCGGATGAAGGGGAAGAGGTCACACCACGATCTGGTGTAGGGGCGCAGCGTGCCGCGCCCGCATTGCACTTCGGAGCATCGAGGGGCCTCGATGTCGGCTCCGCCGCCACCCCAACCTCCCGCGAGGGGGGCAGAGGGAGATCGCCCTACCCGAAGGTGACGTTGCGGCCGGCGAGGGCGTCCCAGATGGCCTCGGCGAGGAAGGGGCCGGGGCCGATCTGGTTCGAACCGGTGGCCAGCAGGGACATGATGATCGCCCAGACGGCGAAGCCGGCGAGGTTGGCGACCAGCACGTCGCCGCCGCCTCGGCCAACGGTGCGCTCCACCGCCACGTGCGTCGTCGCCACCCATGCCGCGAGGGCGACCAGGCCGACGCCGAACGAGATCGAGGGCACCACCATCGCGAGGCCGAGCGCGAGCGGGGACGCCGCGAAGCCGGCGGTGCGGAGCAACTGCTCGATGGGCACGGTCAGGCGCGAGATCTGGCGGAGGACGGCGTAGATCACCAGGAGCCACGCGAGCCAGGCGCCGGCGCCGAAGAGCGTCCCCAGCAGCACCGTCTTCACGAACACGGAACCGTCGTCGCCGAGGCCGGGCGTCGTCAGCCACCACAGCCATCCGCCCAGGGCCAGCAGGGCAATGCTGCTCACGGCAACGAGGATGGCGGGCACCGTCGCCGAGGCGTCAAAGCGCAGGTCCTCGAAGACGGAGAGGTCGAGCCGCGCGAGGCGACGAAGGTGGCCCGTGGTGGCGGCAAGCAGCGGCGGCATGAGGGCCTCCCTCGGCGAATGGGTACGCGACTGGTGCCGGGGAGTGTCCGGATTTTAGCGCGCGGGCAGGGGTGCGCCAGCGTGCGGCGTGGTCAGGTCAGTGGGCGCTTCGTCGGCATGCCGGCGCGGCGAGGGTAGCGGTCGTCCAGGTCGCCCTCGCGGCGCACCAGCAGCACGACCTGTGGCGGCGCATCCTCCGGCAACGAGAGCGGGACCGGCTCAAGCGCGACACCCCCGAGGGCCGTGAGGGCGCCCGCGGCCTCGGTCATCTCCTCGGACGCGCGGCTGCCCTTTGGCGCGGCCAGCACGCCGCCACGGCGCAGCAGCGGCAGGCCGTACTCCACGAGGACCGCGAGCGGCGCGAGCGCGCGGGCGACGACGAGGTCGAAGTCCTCGCGGAGGGCGGGGTCGCGGCCGGCGTCCTCCGCGCGCGCCGGGACCACCTCGACGCGATCGAGGGCCAACTCGGCCGCGAGGTGGCGGAGGAACTCGGCGCGCCGCTGGTTCGACTCGATGAGCGTGAGGTCGAGCGCCGGCTCGACGATGCGCATGGGGACGCCCGGAAAGCCCCCGCCAGGCCCGAGGTCCGCCATCCTCGTCGGCCCGCCCTCGACGAGGACGCCCGCGGCGCGGAGGGCGGCGAGGACGGCGAGCGACTCGCCGAAGTGGCGATGCTGGATCTCCTCGATGTCAGTGACGGACGTGAGGCCGGCGCGCTCGTTCCACTCCAGCAGCAGCGCCAGGTACCGCTCGAAGGCGTCCCGGTGTGCCTCGGTCTGTGGGAGGCCGAGGCGTTCCGTGTCCTCGCGGAGCGCGGAGAGACGAGGGTCAGGCATCGGGAGTCGCGCCCACCAGGAGACGTGCGGAGTGGGAATCACAGGCGTTCAGGGGGCGGGTACTCCTCGTAACGTGCGGTCATCTACGCGTTGACACGCGGCGCGCGAATGCACCTAGACTTGGGTGCGGCGCTCAGTTCGTTTGCGGTCAACTGCGCCGACACCTGTCACACGATAGGTACGTAGGAACCGAGGCGGGAGGCCCCCGGTGGCGGAGCCTGTTACTGCGAGCGAGGCGCTCGCGCACTTCGAAGGGTTCATGGCGTCCGAGCCGGAGAAGCTCCGGGAGGGGTTGCCGCTGATCCGCGCCTTCCTCGAGGAGTTCGGCATGGACCGCGGCATGGACACGCTGACCGGCGAAGAGGTCACCGCGTACGCGCGCGAGCACGCGCCGGAGTCGCCGAGTGACCTGGAGCCGCTGCGCGCGTTCCTCGCGTACTGCTCCCGCCTGGCCTTCACGGACACCAACCTGGTGCCGTTCCTGCAGTTGGGCCCGGCCTCGGGTGGCGCTCGGGGCGGCCAGGGTGCTGCCGCGGAACTGGGCGGCGAGGCGTTTTACGTGACGCTGGACGGCCTGAAGCGCCTGGAGGCGCAACTCCAGGAGGAGAAGGCCAAGCGCCCGCTGATCGCGGAGAAACTCCGCGAGGCGATGGCGGACAAGGACTTCCGCGAGAACGCGCCGCTGGACGCCGCCCGCGACGAGCAGGCGCACGTGGAGATGCGCATCCGCGACCTGGAATACAAGGTCCGGAACGCGGTCATCATCGACGAGGAGACGAAGGCCGGCCGCGCCAACGTGGGCTCCGTGGTCAAGGTGGTGAACCTGACCACCCAGAAGGAGCAGGAGTTCACGCTGGTCAGCCCGACCGAGGTGGACCCCAAGTCCGGCAAGATCTCGATCCAGTCCCCCGTCGGCGTGGCCGTCATGAACCACGTCGAGGGTGACGAGGTCACCGTGAACGCGCCTTCCGGCCCCATCCAGTTCCGCATCGCCGAGATCCGCGGCTAGCGGATCCCCGAGGGCTGCCCGTGGCCGTCTCCCCGTCCGCAGCCCAGCACGGGCAGACCGACTCCGGGTCGGTGATTGAGGCGCGCGGGCTCACCAAGCACTACGGCGAACTCCAGGCGCTGCGTGGCGTTTCGTTCGAGGTGCGGCGCGGCGAGATCTTCGGCGTGTTGGGGCCGAACGGCGCCGGCAAGACCACGCTGGTCGAGATCCTGGAGGGCCTCACCGAGCCGACCGAGGGCACAGCGAGCGTGCTGGGCTTCGAGGTCACGCGACAGCCCGTCGAGGTGAAGAAGCGGATCGGCGTGCAGTTGCAGGCCTCCTCCTATCACCAGTACCTGACCCTGAAGGAGATCCTGGACCTCTTCGGGTCCTTCTACCCGCGTTCTGCCGAACCGATGGAGTTGCTCCAGCGCGTGCACCTGGAGGACCGGGCCCATGCGCGCATCGGCCACCTGTCGGGCGGCATGCAGCAGCGCTTCAGCATCGTGGCGGCGCTGGTGAACGAGCCCGACCTGGTCTTCTTCGACGAGCCGACCGCCGGCCTGGACCCGGACGCACGACGTGACCTCTGGGACATCGTCCGCGCGGTGCGCGACGCCGGCGCGACGGTGGTGATGACCACGCACTACATGGAGGAGGCCGAGGAACTCTGCGATCGCGTCGCCTTCATGCACGCGGGACGCATCGCCGCGCTCGATACGCCCTCCGGCCTGGTGCGCAGCCTCCACGCCCCCTACCGCATCCGCGTCATCACCGAGGCGCCCCTGGGCGTCGAGGCGTTGCGAGCGCTGCCGGGGGCGAGCGAGGTCGCTGAGTCGGAGACCTCGGACGGTTGGCTGTCCGAACTGCGCGCCTCTGACGCGCCCGCGGTCACGACCGCGCTCACGCGCATCGCCTCGGACGCGGGGACGCGCGTGATCGACCTCGCGGTGTTGCCAGCGACGCTGGAGGACGTGTTCCTCTCCGTGACCGG
>CAYTRA010000107.1:0-8019 GCA_964439675.1 uncultured Dehalococcoidaceae bacterium | reverse complement strand
CGAGGGTTGAACGGCTTGGTGATGTAGTCGTCCGCGCCCATCTCCAGGCCGACGATCTTGTCCACGTCGTCCGTGCGGGCGGTGAGCATGATCACGGGGATGTCGGACTCTTTGCGGATCTCCGTGCAGACCTCGAACCCGCCGAGTTCGGGCATCATCAGGTCCAGCACCACCAGGTCCGGCTTCTCTGCGCGGAACCGCTGCAACGCCTCGCGGCCGTCGCGCGCGGCGACGACCTCGTAGCCCTCCTCGCGGAGGTACATGCGGAGCAGTTTCACGATGTTGGGTTCGTCGTCCGCGACGAGGATCTTTGATGGCATAGATGTCGCCGGCGACTGTCTCCCGAGGGGAGGCTGTGGTCAGGGCCGATCCCGGAGGATCCGGGGATCACTGCACCTTGGCTCGCAACCGCTCCCACCACTACTGCTTGATTCTTGCGAACCGCAGCGTCCGGGTTCGGCCCCTTCCACATGGATCAGGGTGGCTGCGCCCGATTGGCGATCCGCAACGGAAGTGTAAAGCGTCTATGAATCCTGCCGCCCGCCCACAGAACCCTGCGCAATCCGCACGGACGCCCGGCAGCAGGTCGAGGGCGGTCCGCGCCCTTCTGACCCGCTCCCCCTTCATGGGGAAGGGCGGGGGTGGGGGCTTAGCCCTCGAGGCTCCTCTCACCCCGATCCTTCGAGGGGTATGAGGGCGCAGCACGCTGCGCCCCTACAAGAGGAGGAGGCGGTGAAGCAGCGCCGGGACTCCGACTACCGCTCGGGGCGGTCGAGGTTGCGGAGCGCGCGCGTGAGGTCCGCCGGGAGCGTGGCGCCTCGGGGAAGGCGCGCTGCCGCCTCCTGGTTCTGGTCGGCTACCTCCGCCAGCAGTTCCTCGCGGAGCACGGAGACCGACCGAGGGGCCTCGATGCCGATCTTGACGCGCTCACCGTCGATGGCGAGCAGGCGCACGACGACCTTGCCGTCGATGATGATGCCCTGCTCGGCTTTGCGGGTGAGGATCAGCACAGGCGGCCTCCTTGCCTCCTCGCACGCGCCGAGGCGACGCGCGGCGAGGTGCGACTCGCGAGGGCGTCCCTGCCCTCGATGTTCACGCCACCTCGTGAGAAGCGGCGCGGAGCGCGATGATGCCGTGCCCCGCACCGTGATCATCGGTACGGCGACAGCATCTCTCCAGCCCTCGACGCGTCGAGGGCTACGACGACCCGGCGGCTAGGCGATGGCCTGTGCCGGCTCCTCGGACGCGGCCGCTAGCGCGGCGAAGATCGGGAAGCGCAGCGGGTAGTCCGCGTTCTGGACGATGACCTGGCGGGCCAGGTGCGTCCGGCGGCACAGCACCAGTGGCGCCAGCATGTTCGCCGTGATCTGCATGGGGTCCTCGTGCAGCGTCAGCACGCAGCGCACCAGCGCGTCCTGCGGCTCGTGCATCCCCAGCGCCTCCGTGTCGCCGTCCGACAGTTCGAAGGCGTAGTCCGAACGGACGGCGAACGGCTCCAGCAGGGCGAACGCCACGTCTGGGTCGTCCAGTGACTGCAGCCACTCGATGGGGGAGTCCTCCTCCGGGATGAGCGCGTAGCGCCGCAGGGACTCGAAGCCCCCCAGCCCCGGCTCGAACGCGAAGATCTGCTCCTCTGAGACCTCGATGGTCTCTTCCATGCCGAGGAAGTTCGTCCTCACCAGCATCTCAGCCTCCATACTCGCGGTGTCCAACACCCGCGGTGTGCACGTCCGTGTCCTGCGCTACCGCAGGAAGTCCAGCAGGCTCACGCCCAGCGATCGCCCGGCCGCAGCCAGCGAGGCCTGGAACGCGGTGTCCCGCATCTGCAGTTCCACCACCTCAGCTGTGATGTCCACCTCCTCCAGCGAGGCGATGGTGGTCTCCAGCGACAGTTCGTCCTCCTCCAGCCGGGCCATGGCCAGGTCCAGGCGACGCATGCGCGCGCCCACCTCGCCTCGGGCGGTGAGGACAGTGTCCATCTCGTGGCTCAATTGGCCGGCAGCGGCGTTCATCGCCGTGCGGTCATTGGCGGCCAGGGCGTCCCGGAAGGAGACGAGCGTCTGGAAGATGCCATCGAAGAGCGGCTCGCCCTGGATGTTCACGGCCATGCGCTCGCCGTCGCCGATCTCGCGGAGCACCTCGCCGGTATCGCCGTTGTAGGTGTAGGTCGTGGGGTTGGCCGGGATGTCCGGCGTGAACGCCGGTCCGCCCTGGTGGCCGGCAAAGATCGGCCGGCCCGCGTGCGAGGTGTTCGAGATCGAGAGCACCTCGTTCAGCATCTCCGCGACCTCCGTCGCGATCTGGCGCCGCGCGTCGCCATCGAGGGCGGACGAGTCCGCCTGCACGGCGAGTTCCTGCGCGCGTGTGACCACGCTGCCCAGCGCCGACAGGGCCGACTCGACCACGCCGAGTTCGGTGTTCGCCAGGTCCACCGTGCGGCTGCGCTGCTGCACCATGTCCATCTTGGTGCGGGCGGCCAGCGATCGCGCCGTGGCAAACGGGTCGTCCGAGGGCCGGTTGATGCGCCGCCCGCTCGCGACGCGCTCCTGCGTCTCGTTCAGGCGGCGGGTGGCCTCCTGGATGTGAGCCAGCAGCCGATCCGTGGTGCCTCGTGCGCTGATGCGCATGCTCATCGCGCTAGCCCACCATCTGCAGCATCTGCTGCACCATCTCGTCGATGGCCTGGATGACGCGCGCGGCGGCCTCGTAGCCCTTCTGGTACTGGATGAGGTTCACCATCTCCTCGTCCAGGTTGACGCCGGATGTGCTGGCGCGCAGTTGCTCCAGGTGGCGGATGGTCGCGCCCTGCGCCCCCGCGATGCCCTCCGCGTCGCGCACGGCGACGCCGAGGCGCGTGATCATGCCGTTGAAGAACGCGTCGTACGTCTCGCTGTTGCCCGTGAGGTTGGTCGCGGACTGCAGGTCCGCGACGGCGAGCGCGCCACTCCCGTCCCCCGGCGCGCCACCCGCCGAGGCGGCGGCGACCAGCCCGAGGTTCCCCGCGATCGCGGCGTTCACACCGATGCTCGAGGCGTCGGTACCCGTGAAGAACGCCGTGCCCGTGGTCACGCCGTCCAGCGCGAAGCCGGCGGCGTGTGCCGTGTTCACGTCCGTGATCACCTGTGCCATCAGCGTGTTGAGGTCGGTGAGCCTCCCGGGGATGTCCACGTCGCGCTGGTGCAGCAGGCCGCCGACCTCGCCGGAAGCGATCCGCACCGTCGCGTTGTCGCTGGACCACTGGAGGTCATAGAAGTTCTGGTTCAGCGGGTTGTTGACCAGGTTGATGGTGTTGGTGCGCACGCCGGAGACCAGCGCGCGACCGCCGACGAAGACGTCCACGTGGCCGTCCTCGTGCTCCATGACGCGCATGTCCACGAGGCTGGCCAGGCGGTCCAGGGCCAGGTCGCGCTGGTCCGTCAGGTCCGCGGCCGGATCACCGCCGGCCCGCATCTCCACGATGCTCTGGTTCAGCGCCAGCACGCGCTTCGCCAGGTCGTTGACCTCGCCCACCGAGGCCTGCAGGCGGGTGTTGGCGTCCGTGCGGATGTCGCCCAGCGAGGCGGCGAGGCGGTTCGCGGCGAACGCCAGCGTCTCACCGGCCTGCACCACCGCGCTGCGCGCGGCGCTCTGGCCCGGCGCGTTCGCCAGGTCACGCCACGAGTTAAAGAACTGCCCGAGGATCGCCCGCAGGCCGTTGTCGCTGGGCTCGCCGAAGGAGAGTTCCACCAGGCTCAGCGAGTCTGCCCGCGCGCCGTACTCGCCCGCGGCGTGGCTCTCCGTGCGGATCTGAAAGTCCACGAACAGGTCGCGGACGCGCTCCAGGCTGAGCATCTCCACGCCCTGGCCCACGCCCCCGTCCGAGGGCGCCACGGAGCCCAGGTGGATCCGCTGCCGGCTGTAGCCGGGCGTGTTCACGTTGGCGACGTTGTGCGCCACCGCGTCCATCGCCTGCTGTTGCACCAGCAGCGCCCGGACGGCGGAGTTCAGCCCGACGGAGATGGCCACGGCGCCCTACGCCGACTTGTCCAGCGCGCGCCCGCCGGCGCCCGCGAACGTGGAGCCGTCCTGCGTGTAGAGCGACCCCGCGAGGACGGACCGGAGGTAGTGGATCCAGCGGTCGACCAGCGACCGGCTGTTGCGCAGCAACTGCGCGTTCACGGCGTGCGCCTCGTCCAGCGCCAGCGCCTCAGCGCGCAACTCGCGCCCGGCGCGATGCAGGGCGTCCGCGACCTCGCCCGGGAGGTGTGCGGCGATGTCCGAGAGGGTGGCAGTGTCCGCCTGGATGCCCGTGGCCATCTCGATGGCGACCAGCGCGGTCATGCGTTCCGTCTCCAGGGCGCGCAGGTGGTCCAGCAGTTCTTCCTTCTGCTCCACCAGCGTCGTCAGGCGCTCCACGTCCCCGGCCACGATCGCGTCCTGCTCGTTCGAGGCCACCCCCAGCAGCGCGCGGTAGAGGTCGCGCTGCGCGGCGATCACCTCGCTCAGGACGGCGACGCCCACGTGGAGGTCCTCGCGAGTGCCGCTCACGAGGCGAACCCGCGGTCAGCCAGGAGCGCGGCGAGGCCGGTGTGGTCCACCACGTACGTGCCGGACTCGACCTGCTGCTTCAGCGCCGCCACCCGGTCTGCGCGCACGTCCGGCGCCTGCTGCACCGACTGCATGATCTTGGCGAACTCCCGCGCGCCCTCGGAGAGCGTCACGCGGTCTGTGCGCCGCGAGGCGCCACCGGACGCGCCGGCACGTCGAGGATCCCCGGCCGCCTCGGCGGCGGCGGAGTTCGTGACCTCGCGGCGGTAGATGCCGCTGGCGTCGTGGGGTCGGATGGGCTGAACCATGACGGTCCCTCTCTGCGGGCGCTAGACGGTGACGTCGTTCGCCTGCGTGAGCATGTCCTCGATGGTCCGGAAGGCGACCACGTTCAACTGGTACCCGCGCTTGGCCATCACCAGGCCGGTCATCTCCGTCGCGATGTCCACGTTGGAGGCCTCCAGCCAGCCGCTGAACACTGTGCCGATGCCGTCCTGGCCAGGCACACCTGTCACGGGAGCCTGGGACTCCGGGGTCTCGCGGTAACGGCTGTTGCCGATCGCCTCGAGGCCCGCGGGGTTCGGGAAGCGCGCGAGCTGGATCTGGCCCACCACCTCCCGCACGCCATCGCGCGGATCGAAGGGGCCGAGGGCAGCGAGTTCGGCGTCCGTGTAGTCACGGATCACGGAGACCTCGCCGTCCGTCTCGATGCGAAGGCCCCGGAACTGGGAGGGCAACTGGAGGGGCGGGTCCAGCAACTCGCCGCTGGCCGTTGTCACCTTGCCGTCGCCGTCCAGCATGAAGATGCCGGAGCGCGTGTACGCCAGGGAGCCGTCGTCCAGCAGCACGCGGAAGAAGCCGTCGCCGTTGATGGCGAAGTCCATCTGGCGGCCGCTGGGCTGCAACGTCCCCTGCGAGAAGTCGCGCGTCATGGCGGCCGTGGAGACGCCGGCGGACTCCGCCACGTCCTCCTGGTTGACCTCGCCGGTGGTCAGCGCGGCAAAGACCGAGGCCGCGTCCAGGATGTCCTGGAAGTGGATCTTGACCCGCTTGTAGCCGGTGGTGTTGACGTTCGCGAGGTTGTTCGCGATCGCCTCGATGTTTCGCTGCTGCTGCACCATGCCGCTGACGGCGGCGTCCAGGGAGAGCGGCATCGCAGACCTCCTACACGCGCCCGAGTTCGGTGACGGTGGACTCCAGCGTCTTGTTGATCTCGGAGAACACACGCTGGTTGGACTGGAACGTCCGCGCCACGGAGTACAACTGCGTTGCCGTCTGGCCGATGTTTACGTTCGCCTCCTCCAGGGACCCCTGCAGGATGAACGTGCCGCCCGCCTCGAAGTCGATGGGCGTGATCGCAGCGCCGGGGACCAGCGTGAACTTCGACGTGCCGGCACGGACGAGGTCTTCGGCCGCCAGCTCCACCACCTGCAACTGGGCGACGAACTCCTCCGTCACGTCGATCGCGGTGGAGCCGTCCGGCTGCTCGGTCTCCGTGCTGACCAACCGAAAGATCGAGCCGTCGGACTTCACTCGGACGCTGTCGGTGTCGAGGATGATCTCGTTACCGTCGATGTCGAGGATCGGGGCCCCATCAGCCGTCGTGAGGCGCTCCAGGTCGTCGCGCTTCAGATGGCCGTCACGCGTGTACCGGATGCCCTCTTCCGTCTGCACCACGAAGAAGCCGTCGCCGCGCACCATCACGTCCAAAGGCGCGCCGGTCTCGCGCTCCGCGCCCTGGCCGAGGAACGTCCGCACGTTCTCCACGAACGCGCCCGTCCCGATCTGCCCGATGACCTCGTCCACCCGGCCGGGGATCGGCCCGTCCGCAGCCTCGAGGCGTCGCGCGAGCACCCCGCCGAAGGCGGTCTGCGCGGACTGGTCCGCCTTGTAGCCCACCGTGTTGGAGTTGGCGATGTTGTCCGCCACCACGTCCTGCTGGCGCAGGCCCAGCAGCATGCCGGACGCGGCGGTGTAGAGCGATCGGATCATGAGGCCCTCCGGCTCAGGCGCAGCCCGACCACCACGGAGAGCGCCATGGCGCCCAGCAACGCGGTGAAGCGGATGAGGTCAGAGGTCCAGCCGGGCGCACCGGTGTTCGGCAGGGCGCCCGGCGCCTGCAGCCCCTGGCCGCCCTCTGTGCTGCCGTCCGGCGACACCTGGCCCACCAGCGAGAAGTACCCGCCAATCGAGCGCTGCTCCGTCGGCTGCGGCGCGTCGTCCGGATCCGGCTCCACCGTGAGGATCAGGAGGTCGAACCCGAAGTCCGCGATCGGCGGCAGCGAGCCCTGGTAGGACACGGTGCCCGTGCTGCTGGCGTTGAAGCGGCCGACCGAGATCGCGTCGCCGGCCTCGGAGTTCACGAGCCACGCCTGGTAGAGGTCGCCCCCGTCGTCCGGGTCGCTGGCGTCCAGCATCGGCAGGCCCTGCGCCTCGATGCGGACGATGCCCTCCGCGAAGATCAGTTCCGCCTCGCCGCTGGCGTCCTGCGGGCCCCAGTTCGACAGGTCGATGTAGGACAGCGTCACCAGCATCGGCACGCCGTTGGCCCGCACCTCGCGTGACCCGGCGCTCCATGCGCCCGCCGCCACCACGAGGGCAACCGAGGCGACGAGCGCCGCGCGACGCACGGACGGCAACGTCGAGGCGAGACGCATTACTGGCGCCCCCGCATGCGAGCGATGCGCACTTCTTCCAGGCCGATGTGTAGTTCCCGGGCGATGGCGCGGTCCGAGAGCCCGGACTCCGCCAGATGCGCGATCTGCGCGCGCAGCCCTGTCGGAGCCGGCGTAGTCATGTCCTCGTCGGCCTCGTAGGAGGCGACGTACTCGCCGGCCGCCATCGGCCGGTCCGCCTCGACGGCGACGAGCGCGGGCGTGCGCTCGCTGAGCATGCCGGCCAGCGTCTCGCGCTGGGTGTCGAGTTGGGCCTGCATTTCGTCCACGGCCTCCTGCAGCGCGACCAGCAGGTCCTCCGCGGACTCCGTGGCCAGCGCGTCAACGTGGCCCTCCAGGAGGTCGATGGGCTGCCGGCCAAGCAGGTAAGCGTGGTAAAGCACGCCCAGCGCGAGCAGCATCAGCGGCACGCCAACGGCCAGGGTGACCAGGAGAACTGCGGGCGAGACGCTCATGCTGCCTGTCCCTGCTGCCTGCCCAGCACCCCCACGCGGAGGCGGCTGAGCGCTCGTGCATGCAGTTGGCAGACGCGGGACTCGGAGATGCCCAGCACCTCGCTGACCTCCCGCATCGTCAACTCTTCCTTGTAGTAAAGCGAGAGGATGAGCTGCTCCCGATCAGGCAAGTCCCTAATCGAAGCCGCGAGATCCCCGATGAGTTCCTGACGCTCCAGGTCCACGGAGAAGTCTTCGCCGTCCGGATCGGCGACGGCCATGGCGCCGCCGGAGTCCTCCTCGCCGTCCGTCGCGCCCAGGGTGTCCAGCGAGACCGTGAGCCAGGAGGCCTCCACTTGAGTCTTGCGGTAGGCGTCCGGATC
>CAYTRA010000106.1:0-8022 GCA_964439675.1 uncultured Dehalococcoidaceae bacterium | reverse complement strand
GCACAACCAGCGCGTCCTGAAGACGTTCTATGGGCTGTTCCGCAAGACGCAGAAATGGGATGCCTGCGACCGGCAGTTGAAGTCGTTCGCGCACATGGCCGCCGTGTCCACGGTGGGCTGTCGCTTCTGCCTGGACCTGGGCTACTTCGAAGCCCACGACGCCGGGTTGGACGTCGCGAAGGCCCGCGAGGTGCCTCGATGGCGCGAGTCCGACATGTTCACGTCGCTGGAGCGTGACGTGCTGGAGTATGCGGAGGCCATGAGCCAGACGCCGCCGGAGGTCACGGACGAGATGTCGGCGCGGCTGCTGGACCAACTGGGGCCGGCGGCGCTCCTCGAACTGACGGCCTTCATCGCGGCGGCCAACATGGCGGCCCGCGCCAACATCGCACTGGGCATCAAGGCGCAGGGGTTCGCGACGGCGTGCGGTCTCCAGCCTCTCGCGATGCCCTCCGCGGGGTAGCCTCTCCCGCATGAGCGAGGATCCGTTCGTCACCTACCGCAGCCTGCTCTTCACCGTCGCGTACGAGATGCTCGGCTCCGCGGCCGACGCGGAGGACGTGGTGCAGGAGGCCTGGCTGCGGTGGGCTGACGTGGACCAGACGACTGTGCGCGATCCGCGCGCCTACCTCGTGCGCATCGTCACGCGGCAGGCGCTCAACCTGCTCCGCACGGTCTCGAGGCGGCGCGAGGAATACCTCGGCGAGTGGCTGCCGGAGCCGCTGCTGACCAGCCCGGATGTGGCGGAGGACGTCGAACTCGCCGAGAGCGTCTCGATCGCCATGCTCACGGTGCTGGAGACGCTGACGCCCACGGAACGCGCCGTCTTCGTCCTGCACGAGGTGTTCGAGGTCCCCTACGGCGAGATAGCCGAGGCGCTGGGCAAGACCCCGGCGGCCGTCCGGCAGATCGCGCACCGCGCCCGCGGACACGTGGTGGCGCGCCGCCCTCGCGCGGAGATGGACCGCGCCCAGCAGGCGCGGGTGCTGGAGCGCTTCCGGGAGGCGCTCGAGACCGGGAAGATCGAGGCGCTGTTGGACGTCCTGGCGCCGGACGTGGTCCTGGTGGGGGACGGCGGTGGCCTGGCGACCACCTTCCCGCAGCCGGTGGACGGCGCTCAGAAGGTGGCGAAGGTCCTGAGCGCGCTGGCGCGTTTCGCGCCAGAGTTCACCGCCATGGGCACGCAGATCAACGGCGCACCGGCCCTGCTGTTCGACGTGCCGGGCGACGGCCGCACGGTGGTGAGCGTGGATGCCAGCGAGGGCCGCGTCGTCCGCATCTACGTGATGCGCAACCCGCTCAAGCTCCGGCGCATCGAGGACGAGACGACGCTCTCCCGCAACTGAGCCGCGCCGGCCCTCGGAGGTGCGCTACGCCTCGGAGGTGCCGCTCGCCTCGTCGGCGTCGGCGAGGTCGCGGGGTTCGCACTCCATGTAGACGAAGTCGTAGCCGCCCCGGTTGACGCGACGCACTCGACGGAAGCCGGCGCGCTCGAAGGCGGTCTGGGCGCGGTAGTTCCACGTCAGCGTGTGCAGATAGACGCGGCGGAGGCGCATCTCCGTGAAGAGGTAGCGCAGCATGCATCGCACGGCGTCCGTGCCGTACCCGTGGCTCCAGTAGTCACGGTCGCCGATGGTGATCCCCAACTCGGCCTCACGGGCGAACGAGTCGTACCCGTAGTACATGACGTTGCCGATGTGCTTGCCGCCCTGGAGTTCCTCGATGGCGAACGTGCGGCGGTGGATGGTGGGGTACTGGAGTTCCTCGGCCATCGTGGCGACGAAGTTGGCGAAGCGGACGGACAGGGGGCGGGCCGCGTCGTACGCGGCCAGTTCAGGATCGCAGCGCCACGCGTAGTCGCGTTCGGCGTCGTCCATGGTCTTCTCGCGCAGCCGGACCAACTGGCCCTCCGCCACGACGCGAGGCTTCGTGGAGGTCATGCCGGCAGTGTAGCGATGAGTTCCGCGGCCTTGTGCAGAATGTGCGCCTGATTCTTGTGAGTAATCAGACGTTCCGCTTCTGCAAGGTGGTACCAGCCCACCTCGTCAAACTCGTGGTCGTGGTCCTCCAGCGCGCCGCCCGTGGGCTCCATCAGGAAGAAGTGGACCGTCTTGTCCACCCGCGTGCCGTCCGGATCCGTGAACCAGTAGTGCACGTCACCGACCTGGCCCAGCGACCGCACCTGCAGGCCCGTCTCCTCGCGCACCTCGCGGAGGGCCGTCTCCTCGTCCGTCTCTCCGGGGTCCGGCGTGCCTTTCGGGAGGGCGTACAGGACGGGTGAGCGGCGGCTGACCAGCACGATCTCCGGCCCTTCTGCCCCCACCCGGTACACGACCCCGCCGGACGAGGTAGCGCGACGCACGGTCAATTCAGGCCATCCCGCCCAATCCCCGAGTTGAAGTCGGGATCCTCGTCGCGGTCGTCCGCGAACTCCGCGGTCATCAGGTGCACCTCCGCCAATGCGTCGCGGATGGCCTCCTGGATGTGGGGCTCATGGCGCTCGGAGAGCCAGCGCGAGAGGACGCGTTCCGCTTCCTCGTTGGCGATCTCCCCCAGGGCGCGGATGGCGGAGACCTGGACGTCGTCGTCCCGGTCCTCTTGCGCCAGCATGATCAGCGGCGGCACCGCCTCGTCCACCAGCAGGTCGCCGGCGGCCTCCGCGGAGACGGCGCGGATCTCCGCGTCCTCGTCGTCGAAGTGGTAGATGAGGACGTCCAGCCAGCCCTCGGAGGCGCTGCGGCCCATGGCGCGAAGCGCCGCCACGCGCATGCGATGGCTGCCCACCTCGTACTGCTCGCTGATCAACTCCGCCGTCGCCTCCTCGGACAGTGCGCCCAGGGCCTCGAGGGCCCGCCCGCGCACCTCGTCCTGCTCCTCGATGTCCTCGATCACGTCTCGGAGCGTGGCGACGAGCGTCTCGCCGTCGTCCTCCGGCAGCAGGCCCAGCTCCATCGCCACCACGAACGGGGCGAGCACGGCGGCTACCTCCGCCCGCACGGCGGGCGTGGGGTCGTCTCGAAGTTGCGAGAGCAGCAGACGCAGGTACTCCGGCCGGTCCTCGTTGATCAGGCCGCGGACGGCCAGGATCCGGGTGGCCGGGTCGGCGTCGCGCGTCGCGGTCAGCGCGACCTTGTGGAAGTCCAGCGTCGCGTCGTCCTCCGCGAGCCGTTCCAGGGCCGCGAGGAGTTCCCGACGCCGCTCCGCCGGCATCTGCGACCAGAGGCCGATCATCCGGCGCAGGGCGTCCTCGTTGGGCTCGCTCAGCGCGCGCAGACGCTGCGGCTCCAGGGGCGCACCGCGCTCGATCTCGTCGAGGACGGCGCCGACACTCGGGACCGAGAGGGCGTCTTGATCGTCCCCGAGGTCATCGTCTTCGGGTTGGAATCCATCCTGGGTCATAGGGGCATCTCCAGGCACTCAGTGTATCAATGGGCGCCCTTCGAACAGCGAGGGGACCGGGCAGATCCTGGCGCCGGCGCCCGCTTCCTACGGCTGGGTCACGTAGCGCAGATACACGGTCCCGTTCGGGAAGCGATGCTCGTCCACCAGTTCCAGCGGGAGGCGAGGAACCCCAGCCAGGGCCGGGAGCCCGCCGCCCAGGAGCGCCGGGGCAATCATGAGGTGCCAGTCGTCCACCAGGCCGGCCCGGAAGGCGTTCGCGGCCAGCGTGGGGCCACCGATGATCAGGTCGCGTTCGTGCTCCGCCTTCATGCGGCGCACGTCCTCCGGATCGAACTCCCGCACCAGCCGCGTGCGAGGCGTGGAAACCTCCGGCAGCGTGGAGGAATAGACCACCTTGTCGACGTCCCGCCAGATGCCGGCGAAGTCCTGGATCGCTGGTGGGTCGTCCGGGCCGCCCATCTCCTCCCAGGGCAGCATCACCTCGTAATTGCGTCGGCCGTAGAGGTGCGTCCCGAACGGGCGGATGAGGTCGTTGATGAAGGCGTGGATCTCTTCGTCGGGGACGGCGAAGTCGAACTTCCCGTCTTCATCTGCGATGTAGCCGTCGAGCGATGCCGTGGTGAAGAACCCGAGCCTGGCCATCGATGTGCTCCCCTGCTCCCGGTACTGGCGCGGCTCAGACCTCCGGGCGAGGGTCGCGCGCCATCAATTCTTCCATCGCCCGCAAGGGGTGCAGGCCCTCGAACAGCACGCGATGAAGCGCTTCCGTGATCGGCATCTCCACGCCGTAGCGGGCCGCGAGGCCGCGCGCCGCCTCGATGGTGGTCGCACCCTCGGCCGTCTCGCCCATCGAGGCGAGCGCCTCGGCGAGCGGGACGCCGTTCCCGACTCGCTCGCCCAGCCGCCGGTTGCGCGAGAGCGGGCTGTACGAGGTCGCGACCAGGTCGCCCATGCCGGCCAGCCCCTGGAACGTGAGCGGCGACGCCCCCGCCGCCACGCCGAGGCGGGTCATCTCCGCCAGCCCGCGTGTCAGCAGCGACGCCTTGCCGTTGTCCCCAAACCCGAGGGCGTCCACCATCCCGGCGGCGATCGCGATCACGTTCTTCAGCGCGCCCCCGAACTCGACGCCCACCACGTCCTCCGTGGTGTAGACCCGTAGCGAGTGCGAGTGGAACGCCGCCCGCAGCCTCCCGAGGGGCGCTCCGTCCGAGGCGATCACGGTCGATCCCGGCAGACCGGCCGCGACCTCCCGCGAGAGGTTCGGGCCGGACAGCACCGCGAGGGGCCTCGACGGCAGCACCTCGGTCACGACCTCCGACATGCGGCGCCCCGTGCCAACCTCCATGCCCTTCACCGCGCTCAGGATGGTCGCATCCGGGCGCACGCATTCCGCCACCCGGCGCGCGTTGTCCTCCAGCGTGCGCGAGGGCACCACGAAGCACACGAGGTCGGCCTCGGCCAGCGCGGAGGCCTCCGCGCTCACGTCCAGCAGGTCGGGGAAGCGCACGTCCGGTAGCCGTCGCTGGTGGCAGCGGTGCGCCGCCAGTTCCGCCGCCTCCGCGGGCGTCCTCGCGAGGAGCGTGACGGGCAGGCCGTTGCGCGCGAGGTGTACCGCCAGCGTAGTGCCCCACGCGGTCGTGCCGACGACGGCGACGCGGTTGAAGGCTGCCTCGTCCGGGTCGGAGGCCACCTAGCCGGCGCCGGCCGGGCGACGTCCTCCACCCTGCCCGAGCTTGGGCTCGGTGCCGGCCAGGAGACGCTTGATGTTGCCAATGTGGCTGTACTCGACCAGCCCGGCGGTGGGGATGGCGAAGAGGAGGAGGTAGGCGTAGTCCAGCCACCCGGCGACCGCCATCACGACGATGGTCACGAGCCCCGTGAAGACACCGGTGACCGACATCAGCGAGGCGTACCGGAAGATCCCCAGCACCACGAGCGACGCCCCAAGGAGGACGAGCGCCACCACCGGCGACACCGCCAGGAACGCGCCAAAGGCCGTCGAGACGCCTCGGCCGCCGCGGAAGCCGGCCCATACCGGGTAGACGTGGCCGAAGACGGCGGCGGCACCGGCCAGCGCCCCGGCGGTGGGCTCATCGAAGACGAAGCGCCCGACGAGGACGGCCGCGACGCCCTTGAGCACGTCGCCCAGGACGACGAGGATGGCCCACTTCACGCCCATGGCGCGGAGCGAGTTGGTGAACCCGGTCTTCCCGGAGCCGTAGTTGCGGACGTCGTCCACCCCGGCGAGGCGGCCCACCCACAGCCCCACGGGGATCGCACCCACGAGATAGCCGATGACGCCCGCGATCAGGGTGATAAGTACTGGGTTCATGCCGACTCCTCGAACCGGTCTTCTGACCGCCGCCTGAACACGAGCCGGATCGACGTCCCCTCGAAGTCAAAGGCCTCGCGGATCCGGTTCTCCAGGTAGCGAAGATACGAGAAGTGGACGAGTTCGGGATCGTTCACGAAGAAGACAAATGTCGGCGGCGCCACCTCGGCCTGCGTGACGTACATGACCTTCAACTTGCGGTGGTGCACAGTCGGCGGGCCGTGCTCGGCCATCGCTCGGTGCACCACGCGGTTCAACTCGCTGGTCTGCACGCGCCGGCGGCGCACTTCCCAGACGTGGACGCAGAGTTCCAGCAGGTCGCGCACGCCCTCGCCGGTGAGGGCAGAGGTGAAGAGGACGGGCGCCCACGGGACAAAGCGGTATCGGTAGTCGATCTGGCGGGTGAGGTCGGGGCGGATGGAGCGGTCCTCCACCAGGTCCCACTTGTTCACCAGCAGCACCACGCCCTTGCCCGCTTTGCTGGCGTAGCCGGTGATGTGCGTGTCCTGCGCCGTCAGCACCTCGGTCTGGTCCAGCACCACCACCACCACGTCCGCGCGGTCGATCGCCTGCTCCGCCCGCTGCACCGAGTGGCGCTCCACGCCTCGCTCCACGCGCCCGCGGCGGCGGATGCCGGCCGTGTCCACCAACAGCATCTCGTGGCCCTCGAAGTGGAAGGGCGTGTCGATGGTGTCGCGAGTGGTGCCGGCGATGTCGGAGACCAGCACCCGCTCCTCGCCGAGGATGGCGTTCGTCAGCGAGGACTTGCCGACGTTCGGCCGCCCGACGATCGCGACTCGGATGCGCTCGTCCTCCGCCTCCTCCGGCGCAACGCCCTGGACGAGGTCCAGCACCTCGTCCAGCAAGTCGCCGACGCCCTGCCCGTGGATGGCGGAGACAGCCTCCACCTCGCCCAGGCCCAGCGCGTAGAACTCGGGGAGGTTGGCGCGGCCTCGGCTGGTATCGGTCTTGTTTGCCGCCACCAGGACCGGGAGGCCGCTCCGGCGCAGGAGGTCGGCCACCTCGTAGTCGGCGGCGATTGGCCCGCTGGCCGCGTCCACGACGAAGATGGCCGCCTGCGCCTCGTTCAGGGCCTGCTGCACGCCGCGCTTCACGAGCGGCGAGAAGGGATCGACGTCGGACTCGATGAGGCCGCCCGTGTCGACGAGGCGGAAGACGCGCCCGCGCCACTCCACCACGCCGTAGTTGCGGTCTCGGGTGGTGCCCGGGAGGTCCTCGACCAGCGCCTTGTTGCCGCGCGTCATGCGGTTGAACAGGGCGGACTTGCCCACGTTCGGACGGCCCACCAGGGCGACCAGTGGCGCCTTCTCGGCGGTGTCGATGCTTGGGCTCATGGCCCGACGATCGTAACGGTGACCACGTCTGGCTGCACTGACTCCACGCTCACCCCGTCCGGCGCCGTCACATTCACCGACAGGTCATGTTGCCCGGCCCCACGCCCCGAGGCGTCCGCGATCACGCGCACGTCGTCCGGCTCCAGCGCGTTCAGCACCGGCAGCGGCCCTCGCAGCGTCAGCGTGACCACGCCGCCGCCGCCGTCCACGGACAGCCCGGGGCCTAGGCCCTGCACCTCTACCGTCTCGGATGTCTGGAGCGCGCCATCCGCGGGCACGATCGTCACGGTGATCGTCGCGCGCTCGGTGTCGACGAAGGAGATGCCCGTCGGGAGCGGGATGGCCACCGACCGCACGATATCCGTGCGAGCCCCGTTCACGTTCACCGGCGGCAGGGCGATGGCGTCCACGCCCTGGAGCGCCTGTATCGGCCCCTGCACCTGCACCGCGGCCGGCGAGGTGCTCACGCTGCTCACCCGGAAGCCAGGGGCGGGCGACCCTCCGATCTCCACTGTGAGGGGCACCGTGCGGATGATCGTGCTCTGCGTCACATCGAGCGCCACGCGGATCGTCGCCGGCTCCAGACGCACCCCCAGGATCTCCGCGCCGCCCGGCCCCAGAGGTTTAAGGGCC
Source organism: uncultured Dehalococcoidaceae bacterium (assembly GCA_964439675.1). Lineage (GTDB taxonomy): Bacteria > Chloroflexota > Dehalococcoidia > UBA2979 > UBA2979 > W-Chloroflexi-9. The sequence continues at coordinate 300 of CAYTRA010000106.1, read as the reverse complement.
ACCGTCTGCTCGATGCCGACCGTCAGGCCCGTCACCGGCACATCCGCCGCCGCCTCCGAGACCAGCGCCACCAGCGATTCCGGCCCGGTCACGGTCACCTCGTCGACCTCGGGGTCCATGGACTCGAGTTCGTAGCCGATCGGCAGGGAACCGATGACGCGCGCGTCCACCGGGATGACTTTGCTGACCAGGTCCTCCAGGTTCACCGTGACCTGGCGCGGATCCGTCTCCACCACGCGCACGCCGCTAACGCCGGTCACCTCCACCTGCACCGGCACCTGCTGCCTCCGTGCAGCGAGC
>CAYTRA010000105.1:0-8038 GCA_964439675.1 uncultured Dehalococcoidaceae bacterium | reverse complement strand
CGGAGAGCGTGATGGTGGGGATCAGAGAGTTCTTCAGCACGTGCCGGACGATGACGATGCGCTCCGCGAGCCCCTTCGCACGCGCGGTCATCACGTACTGCTGTTGCGTGACCTGTGAGACGGCGGTGCGCGTGTACCGCGCGAGGACTGCCGCCTGCGTCGTGCCCAGCGTGAACGCCGGCAGCGCCAGCGTCTTCAGCCCCGCTACCGGGTCCTCCCAGACCGCGACTCGGCCACCGACCGGCAACCATCCGAGCGTGTACGCCACCACCCAGAGCAGCAGGATGCCGAACACGAAGTTCGGGATGGCGATGAAGACCACGGTGGAGAGGGACACGCCCCAGTCCCAGATCGACCGGACCTTCACGCCGCCCATCACGCCGAAGAAGATCCCGAGCGACAGGGTGGTGGCGTATGACACGACCGCCAGCTCCATCGTGGGCAGGGCGTTGATGCGGATCACCTCGGAGACCGGGCGTCCCGTCCGGAACGAGTCCCCGAGGTCGCCCTGCACCAGCGAGAGCCACCAGTCCCCGAACTGTTCGTAGAGCGGCCGGTCCAGGCCCAGGCGCGCCCGCAGCGCCGCCACGTCCTGCTCGGTGGCGTCCGGATCCGCGATCATCGCGGCGGGGTCGCCGGGGATGAAGTGCAGCAACCCGAAGACGAGCAGGCTGGCGATGATGACGACCGGGATCGCCTCGATGAGTCGCCGCACGATGTATCGCGCCATGCAAGCCCCTTCGCAGGCCCCAATGCAGAGGGAGCGGGTTGGAGGCGGGGGCGTGAGGGGGCGCGCCCCCGCCTCGTGCCGGTGCTAGACGTCCAACCACCACTCGGAGAAGGCGCCCTTGGTCACCGACAGGTTGCCGCCGTTGTCGCCCTTGACCACCTTGTTCATCGATCGGTACTGCTCCGAGGAGATGAGTCCCAGGATCCAGGCGTCGTCCCACACCAGCCGCTGATTGAACTCGCCAATGAGTTCCCTCAACTGCGCACTGCCAAGGGGCGCGCTCTGCAACTTGTCCAGCAGCTCCACGTAGCCTTCGCCCTCGAAGTGCGAGGGGTTGGGCACCTGGTACTGCTGGGCGGCGTTCATCATCGAACCCGGGTGCGCGTAGTTCGCGAAGCCATGCTGCGCCAGCCACGCGTTCGACTGGATCTCGCGCGTGCGGATCTGGTCGAGGGCGATCGACGGCTCGAGGATGACCAACTCCGTCGGCAGACCTATGGCGTTGAAGTCGTCCTGGAGGTACTGGCCCAGGCCCACGGCTTCGTCGCCGGAGCCGACCTGGATCGTGATCTGCGTGCCCGCGGCGCCCGCCTCCTCCAACAGGGCCGCGGCGGCGTCCGGGTCGTACGGGACCAGGTTGGGGAAGTCCTGCTCCGCCCGGTAGGCGGGGGACTCCGGCGGCCACGGCAGGGCCGTGCCGGCCACCACCCCTTCGGCGAACTCGTCGCTCAGGCGCTGCCGGTCGATCGCCATCGAGGCGGCGCGACGCACGCGCAGATCGTCGAACGGAGCCTTGTCGACCACGATGCCGAGGTACTGCATCCCCGCCTTGCCGCGGGTAACGGACTTCACGTTCGGGTCGTCCCGCATGGCGGCGACTCGCGCGTAGCTGATGCCGTCTGCCCAGTGCAGTTCCCCGCTGCGGATCGCCAGTTCGCGCGACGCATCGTCCGCGTACGGCTTGCCCTCGATGGCGTCCAGGTACGGGAGGTCCGGCTCCCAGTAGTTCTCGTTCGCCTCCAGGCGGTAGCCGACGTCCGGCGTGTAGGACACGAACTTGAACGGCCCGGTGCCCACCAGGTTGGTCATGTCCGGGATGTTGCGCGCGGTCTCGGCGTCCACGATGCGCGTCAGCGCGAACATGTCCACCAGCGCCGGCCGCGGGCCGTTGAAGGTGATGTCCACCGTGCGGTCATCCACCACCTTGATGTCCGCGATGCCCTGGGACAGCGGCCCCTTCAACTGGCCGGACGACTCCTCGTTGGAGAAGAAGTCGATGGAGGCCCGCACGTCTTCCGCCTTCAGCGGACGGCCGTTGTGGAACTCCACCCCCTCGCGCAGCACGATGTGCACCGCGCTGGAGTCTTCGTTCAGTTCAAACGTCTCCGCCAGCACCGGGCGGATCTGGAAGTCTGGCGTCAAGGCGATCAACTGCTCCCAGACCGTGTGCTGGATCGGTCGGTTGCGGATGTTGAAGCCGAACTGCAGGACGTTCGGGTTGGGCTCGCCGCTGTCCAGGAGCAGCGTGCCGCCTCGCTTGATCTCGCTCGCCGCCGGTGTCGGCGAGGAACTCGTGGCGGTGCCCCCGCCCCCCGCAGCCGTGGCCGTGCCACCCGGCGCCGAGGGCTCCTCGTCATCTCCACCGCAACCGATGAGGGCTGCGCCCGCCAGTCCTGCGACGCCCAGCGCGCCACCCTTGATCAAACCCCGTCGTGTGATGCGGCCGAAGCCGAGATCGATCTGGTCCACTGTCCCCTCCTGAACAATCGTTACCGCAGGAGTTTCCCACCGGTGTCAAGAGGGGTAGCCATCAAGAATCGGCGACAAATGGCCACAGAACGGAATGCTTGCGTTTCGCAGCCGCTATCACGCGAACGATTGAGACGAGGCGCACGCAACCGTTTCCGCTACGGACGGGCGGGCGGTGGCGCGATTGAGCCACGCGCGAGGAACTCCGCCGGTTGCCGGCTGAGCTCCGGGACGTCCTCCTGGCCCTGAGCGCGGGCGATGAGGTGCACGATCCCGCGCTCCCCGGAGGCGGCGTAATCGTGACGGATCACGGCCAGTGGCGGGTTGTAGGACTCGTGCCACACGGAGTCGCCGTACGTGAGGAACGAGACGTCCCGCGGGATCTCCCAGCCGGCGAGCCGCACCCCCCGGAGGATCTCGGGCGTCAGCACGCCGTTCCCGCAGACGATCGCCGTGGGCGGATCAGCGCTGCTCGCCAGCAGCTGCACCTCGCCGACGCACCCCTCCGGCGTGGTCCGCACCTCGATGAGCGCCTCGGGCTCGAGGCCGGCGCGCGCCACCGCCTCCCGCGTGGAGTTCAGACGGGTGTCGCCCATGTACGTGCGGTTGGCCCCGGGCCGCGAGAAGTAGGCGATGCGCCGGTGCCCCATGTCCAGGATCTGCTTGAGCGCGACCAGGCTCGCACCGCGCTCGATGTCCGCGCGCTCTCGATAGGGGTTGTAGGGGCGGATGCCGCGCACGCCCTCCGGACGAGGCGACAGCTCGGGCTCCATGGGGATGCCCGCGGAGGCGAGGAGCGCATCCGCTTCCTCACTCAGCGGCAGGATCCCCCGCCCGAACAGGATCCCGTCCACGCGGTGCTCGATGAGGCGGCGCACCTGGGACTCGAAGATCGTCGCGTCGCCCTGCGCATCGCTGACGAAGATCGTGTAGCCCTGCTCGTAGGCCGCGCGGACGGCGGCCCGGACGTGCGTCAGCGTCACGGGGTTGGCGAAGTCCGGCGCGATGTACCCCAGCGTCCGAGTGTGCGCGGACCGCAGCGCGCGGGCCGAGCGGCTTGGGTTGTACCCCATCTCCCGGGCCACCTCGCGGACGCGGTTGCGCGTGGCCTCCGCGATACGGCCATCGCCGTTGAGGGCGCGCGAGACGGTGGAGGTCGCCACGCCGGCCCGGCGCGCGACATCGTGGATCGTGATCGCCGTGGACGACCTCTGGGGACGCGCCTTCGCCCGCCCTCGCTGGGTCGTCTTCGCCTTCCGCTCCGCCACCAACTCACCCCCGCGCCAACTCACTGTCGCCTGAGCCGGCCATCGCTCCAGCCAGGATCACCCGCGCGAGCATCGTACAGACGCGCAGTGCCTGTGCGATCGAGCGCCTCCCAGCCCGTGCGGGCGCGGCCTGCGGTTGCAAATGATTCCGCATCCATGCTACGGCGGTCCTGCGGCACGGGCCAACGCGCCCCGCTTGACAGCGGTGTCATACTGGCGCGGGATTGAGCAAACGTTACCGCAATCGCCGGGAGCCGCATGGACGCCACCAGCCCTTCTGGCCCATTCCAGGGCCTTCGTGTGATCGAGATCGGCCGGTTCATCGCGGTGCCCTTCTGCGCTCAACTGCTGGCGGACGGCGGGGCGGACGTCATCAAGGTCGAGGCGATCGAGGGCGACCAGCCGCGCCTCAACGGCCCCATCATCCCGACCGAGGGGCGCCAGTTCCTCAATAAGAACCGCGGGAAGCGCTCGCTCTCGGTCGAACTCACGGACCCTGACGTGGTGCGCGCGCTCCAGGCCCTGAGCACGGACGCGGACGTGGTCCTCGCGAACCTCCGCCCCGGCCTCGCGGCGCGCCTCGGGCTGGACTACGACTCGGTGCGGGCGCGAAATCCGCAGGTGGTGTACGCGGAGAACACCGCGTACGGCACCGCGGGGCCGATGGCCGGCGAGCCGGGCATGGACATCGTGCTGCAGGGCTACACCGGACTCGCACACCTGACGGAGCGCGGCCCGGAGCAGCAACTCAACCCGGTGATCGACCACACGGCGGCGCTGCTGATGGCGTGGGGCGTCGCCTCCGCCCTCTACCACCGAGAGCGCACCGGCCGAGGTCAGCGGCTGGACGTCTCGCTGTTGCAGGCCGCGATGCTCCTCGAGAACAACCAGCTCACCCACGTGGACGTCATCGACGGCTGGCGGGACGAGTTCGTGGAGTACCTGAAGGACGCCTTCGCGCAGGGCGCCTCCTGGGCGGACGTGCTCCAGCACCGCCTGGAACTGCAGCCGCACCGGATGATGCGCGCCTACTACGGCTTCTTCCGCACGAAGGATGGCACCGTCGCCGTCGCCTGCAACGCGGCCACGCTCCGCAACGGCATGCGCGAGGTCATGGGCATCGACGACGAGTGGACCTCGAACAAGGACTGGCTGCCGGAAGACACCATCGCCCACGAAGCACGCGTCTACGACCAGGTGGTCGAGACGTTCCAGCAGCGCACCACGGCCGAGTGGATCGAGGCGTTCCGTGAACACGGTCTGCCCATTGGCCCCGTGCGGCACTGGGACGAGCTGCTGTACGACGACCAGGCGTGGGCGAACGAGTACCTCGTCCGCGTGGAGCACGAACTGCTGGGCGGCATCACCATGGCCGCCCCGCCAGTGAGGTTCAGCGAGTCGCCGCTGAAGGCGAAGCCTTCGCCGCCACTCGGCAAGCACTCGCGCGAGGTGCTGCGCCAGGCCGGCCTCGATGAGACGGAGATCGACGCGCTGGTCGCTCGAGGCGTGGTCCGAGACGGCCAGGCGGGGGCAAGCAAGTGAGCCCGCGCACGCTCGTCGTCGGCGGCACCGGCCCCACCGGCGTCCACATCGTGAACTTCCTCCTGCACGCCGGGCACGAGGTCGCAGTCTTCACCAGCGGCGCCCACGACGAGGGCGCCGTGTTTGCGGGCGACGTGGAGCGCCTCTACGGCAACGCCCGCGACGAGGAGAGCGTGCGCGCGACGATCGCGCAGCGTGAGTGGGACGTCGCGATCTGCACCTACGGACGTCTGCGCATGCTGGCCACCGAGTTGGCGGGCAAGACGCGCCGGCTCCTCGGCGTCACGGGCCAGCCGGTCTATCGAGGCGCGGCGCGCCGGACGCCGGATGGCGGCATCGCGCTCCCCGTCCCGGAGTGGGCGGAGCGCCAGTACGACGCCACGAACTACACCGGCCGCGTCGCGGAGGGCGAGGACCAGTTGTTCGCCCAGCACGGCCGCGGAGACTTCGAGGCGGTCGTGGTGCGCTATCCCGGCGTCTTCGGCCCTCGTGCGCCGGTGAACCATGAGTGGGCCGTGGTGAAGCGCGTGCTGGACAAGCGGCCGTTCATGCTGATGCCGCACGACGGCATGAGCTACTTCCAGCGCGGCTACTCGGAGAACGTCGCGTGGCTGGTGTTCCTCGCGGCCACGCGTCCGGAAGCGGCCGGCCAGGCATTCAACGCCGGCGACGAGCGGGTCCTGAGCGCGCGCCGTGTCGCCGAGTTGATCGTGGACGAACTCGGCTCCGACATGCGCCTGGAGGGCGTCCCGGCGGGCGTCGTACCGGGCGTGTACCCGCTCGCCGAGAAGGCCCCACTCATCCTCGACATGTCGAAGGCGCGCATGCTCCTGGGCTACCGCGACCGCGTGCCGGTGGAGGAGGCCACGAGGATCACCGCGCGCTGGCTCGCCGAGCACCCGCCGAAGGCGGAGGACCTTTCGGCGGGGGGCGCGGGCACCTTCGACTACGACCTGGAAGACCAGGCCCTGGCGGCGTGGCAGGCCGCCTCCGGCCAGTTCCGAGACGCCCTCGGCGCGTAGCAGCCCTCGGGCGAGAGACGAGACGGGAAGATGGACTTCGCGTTCACCGCAGACCAGGAACGGTTCCGGGCGGACGTGCGGCGCTTCATCGCGGAGACCCTCACGCCGGACTTCTGGCGGGAGCACCGCGCGAGCGGCCGAGGCGGCACATCACCCTCGTTCAGCCGTGCCGCGGCCGAACGCGGCTGGCTCGCCATCGCGTGGCCGGCGGAGTACGGCGGGCGCGGCCTCTCCTACATGGACCAGATGATCTACATGGAGGAGATGGCGTACGCGGGCGCGCCGCAGGAGCACCACCGCCGCGCCGTGCAGCAGGTGGGCCCGTCGATCATCCTGCACGGGTCTGCCGAACAGAAGCAGGAGTACCTCCCCCGCATCGCCGCCGGCGAGATCTCGTTCGCGATGGGGCTGTCGGAGCCGAACGCCGGCTCAGACCTCGCGTCCGCCAGCACCGCCGGGACACGCGACGGTGACGACTGGGTCATCAACGGCCGCAAGCGCTTCACCAGCGGCGCCCACTTCTCCGACTACCTCTGGACCGTCGTGCGTACCAACCCGGACGCCCCCAAGCATCGAGGCATCTCGATGTTTGTCGTGCCACTGGACGCACCCGGGGTGCGCGTGGTCCCGCTCATCGACCTGCAGGACCGGCACCACTTCAACGAGGTCTTCCTGGAGGACGTGCGGGTGCCAACGCGCAACATGGTGGGCGCGGAGGACCGTGGCTGGTACATCAACGCCTCCACTATGGACTTCGAGCGTTCCGGCATCTCGCGGTACGCGTTCCTGCGGCAGAACCTCGACCGGTTGGTCGGCGACCTCAAGCGCGCCCGCGAGGCAGGCACGACACCCTCCGCCTACCCGGTGCGCCGTCTCCGCGTGGCGGAAGCGGCCGTGCGCGCGGAGGTCGGCAAACTCCTCTCCTACCGCATCATCACGCTCCAGAGCGCGGGCGCCCTCCCCAACTACGAGGTCTCCATCGGCAAACTGACGGTGACCGAGACCATCCAGCAGATCGCCAATCTCGCCGTGAACTTCCGCGGGCTGCACGGTCTGCTGGGCTACAGCGGCTCCGGAGGCGACGAGGACAACCTGACGCTGGAGTGGGGTCCCATGTACCTCGACTCGATCCGCCACACGATCGGCCAGGGGGCCGCCGAGATTCAGCGAAACGTCGTCGCCACGCGCGGCCTCGGACTCCCGAGGGGGTAGGGCCACTCGGGTCGTAGCCATAGGGCGGTAACGTTTGCTCATGTCCCATCGTCCGGATTGAGTCCGGCGCATACGGGTGATGGTCGAAGGCGCAGCCTGCTCAGTCGGTGAGGTTGCGGAATCATTTGCGCAGCGGGCCACGAATCGATATGCTGCCGGCCTCGCGCCGGCCCATCAGGAGGACACGCGATGGCATCTCCCATTCGGACATCGGTCTGCGACATGCTCGGCATGGAGCATCCGATCTTCGCCTTCAGCCACAGCGTGGACGTGGTGGTCGCGGTGTGCGAGGCGGGCGGCCTCGGCGTCTACGGCGCAACGCGTCGCTTCCCCGAGGAGATCGAGGCCTCACTGCGTGAGATCCGGGAGCGCGTAGGCGACCGCCCGTTCGGGGTGGACCTGGTGCTGCCGAAGGGCATGCCAGAGCACAACAACCGCGAAGACATCGAGATGCAGATCCCGCCGGGACACCGGGCCTTCGTGGACTACCTCTACGAGAAGTACAACGTGCCGCG
>CAYTRA010000104.1:0-8127 GCA_964439675.1 uncultured Dehalococcoidaceae bacterium | reverse complement strand
CGGTGTGGGCTGACTCGATTCTCGACGCCGGCTTCAACGTTCAACGCTTCTCGAGCGACTGCCCCAGCCGCGACGCTTCAGCGCCTTCGTCAAGCGTCCCTGTACGCGGACCGCGGGACTGCTCTGGCGATCCCGCTCTGTGACGCTGCGGTGACGGTGCGGGGCGAACAATGGATCCCAGGTAGCCATGTCGTCGGCCTTAGCCGACGGCCAGCAGGAATCACGCGATCGGATCAGTCATGAGCACCGCAAGGAGCGACTACACCGGCCCCTCCAGCAGGCAGGCGAGGGACCAGTGTGGTGGGGACGGCCTCCGGAGTGGTTGTGGGCTTCCGCATGAATCCGCAACGTCGCGCACTCGACGCCGTGCCCTTCCGCGCGGCAGGTGGCCGACCACCAAGGGTGACTACTCCGCCGCGTCGGTGAGCGCTTCCCGACGGCACTAACAGGCATCCGCGACATCTACGCTCATGCAGCAAGGGAGAAACCACTTGTCGGACAAACGCACCGGAATGAAACCGAAGAAGCCCGCGGCGCCCAAGCAGCCCTCGGTCGAATCTCCGCCCGCCCGAAACCCTGCGACACGCAAGAGCGGTCGCGGGTAGTCCATGCCAACAGCGCCGCCGTCGTCGATGCTCAGGAGACACCATGACCAACATGCACATCACCATCTCGAATGCCATCCGGCGGATCCGGGTCGGGGACCTGGGGCCGCGCGCAACCGAAGCGGATGTCCGGGGCCTCTTGCTCGGGTTCGGTCCGATCCGCTCGTACCAACGCCCACTCGACCGCGCCACGAGGCGTCCGGGCGACTTCGCCATGGTCGAGATGCAGGATCCAGCGGCGACGCGCGCGGTCCGGGCGCTGCACGGGCGGAACTTCCGCGACCGGACCCTTGTGGTGACCGCGCAGATCTCCGATTCGACGAAGGCGCTACCCGTACCGCGCCAGGAGGCCCCGGCGCCCGCTCCGAGCAACTGATCAAGGGCGGCCGCTGGCCCTAGCCGGCGTTCGCCCCGCCCTCGTTCACCCAGCGATCCTCCGCCCCTGTCGGCGCATCCGGGGACGTCCGCGTCCTGGCGTCATCCGACCACGCACGGACAAACTCCGCCAGGGCGCTCGCGTTGCTGAAGCTGCTCGCGTGCCAGGCACTGCCCCCGACGGCTGAGGTATGGCGCGCGCTAGCTCGCCATGAAGGTGGTGTGCCAGGTTCCGTCCAGACGCGGACGACAAGAACAGCGGTGCCAGCGGTGACCATGTGCTGATACTGCGATGGCCGGCATCACCTGAGCGTTACGGCGTGTCGCGCCGCGGCAGTAGCGCACGGAGTGAGGGTGTCGGATCGATGTTCAGTTCTCGAGTGACGAGTTGGCGATACTGCTCGAACGCTCGGAACGCCTCCGACTGGTTGCCCTCTGCGAGATGTACCTGGATCAAGGTCGCCCAGGCACTTTCGCGGAGGGGGTCCGCTCTGATCGCCGCGAGCGCGGCCCCGATGGCGTACCCGAACCGTTCCGCCCGCGCGAGAGCGATGGCGAGCGCCCCCAGCGCATGAAGCCGCAGTTGCCGCCACTCCTCCGCCTCGATCAGGACCCACTCGTCGTACCAGTCCGGTAGACACTCAAGCGAGAGCACTTGAATCGCTTCCGCCCCGAGGTCGGCCGCCGAGGTCTCAGCTGGTGACGGATCGAGTAGGCCGTGAGCGAGACGGCGCGCATCGTGGAGGTCCACGCTGACGCCCGGGGACAGCTCGAGGTCCGTGTCCGTGATGGCGATCGCATCCTGCCCCAGTGCGGTGAGACGCGATAGCGCAGAGCGCAGGCTCGCGTGCGCATGCTTCTCCGAGGCGTCGGGCCACAGCGTGCCGGCGATCGAGGTCCGTGAGACGCGCCGATCCCGCAGCGCCAGCAGGGCAAGCAGCCGCTGCGCCTCACCGGTCAATGCGGGGAGCAGCGTCTCGCGCTCGTTGCGCCGAAGGTCGAAGCTCCCCAGCAGCGACAGCCGGATGACGTCGCGTGCGGGGATCCCGGCGGGTTCGGTGGGACTCACTGCGCACCTCACTTGCCCATCCACCTTAGGCCGAGCGGACCACCACGAGCGGCCGGACCGCGGGCGTAACGCTCGCGTGACGCCCGCCCTGCCATCGTTGGCTCAACGAGTCCCGACAAGACAGTGAGGTACGCATGAACAACGAACGCGACGACGACCAGTCGAAGCAGGCCTCTGAGCAGCAGCAGGCGGCGCAGCCGAAGCCCGTTAACCCCGCCGCTACTCCGGCGCAGCAGCCCGCGGCTCCTGCCGAGCAGAACCCGCAGCAGAAGTAGCCCTTCTGCTCCGCTGAGCTCGAGCGATACCTGGGCGGTCGCTTCCGGCGAGTGCCGGTGGGGACCGCCTCAGTCGCCAGACGGGGACGAGGCCAATACCGATCACGAGAGAAGAGAAGTGGGGAGGCTCATGCCCAAGCCATCAGTACCGACAACCCGACCAGCCCGATCTCCGGCTCCTCCCGGACGCGTCGCGGAAACAGCGCGAGATCTTCGCGAGCGTTCCGGTGCGTATCACCGCTACCTGCTCCGCGAGATGCTGGTCACCGGCGGTGAGTAGCATCGCCGCCGGCCGCTACGCCCAGGCGGCGTTCGACGTTGCCCTCGCCGAGGGCACTGTCGAGGCGTGGCTCGCTGCGATCGACGAACTGGGTGCGCTCACTTCCGAGAAGCGCTTCGTGCGCGCGCTGTCCCAGGTCGATGAGGCGCGGTTCGAGGAGATCGTCGCCGCGGTCTTCCCTCAGCGGTCCCGCACCCAGATGAACTTCTTCCGGCTGCTCTGGCAAAAGCGGCGCCTCAGCCTCGGCCCGTCCGTTGCTCGGCGCTTCGCGGGCCTCGTCGAGGCGCATCGGGGAATCCTGCGAGCAGAGATCACAACCGCACAGGTGCTGGACGAGGACCAGGAAGCGCGCATCGTCGCCCAGCTCTCGGCACAGACTGGCACGCACATCCAGCCGGAGTTCCGAGTCGACGGTACGCTGCTCGGCGGAGCTATCATTCAAGTCGGGGACCGGAAGATCGACGGTTCCATGAAGGCCAAGTTCCGCGACCTCCGCTCCGAACTGTCGGCGGCGCCGTAACGCAACGGCGCCGGAGCGCAGCCCGAACTATTGCGCGGAGCTCCGGCGCACAGCTTAGCCGCAAGAACGTCAGGCGCCTCGTCCGAGCGTCAGCCGTGTCGCCACCGCGCCAACCGCGCTCAGCACGAGGCGAATGCCACACCACTTGGAACGGGTGCAGCTCTGGCGATGCCGGAGGCGCAGGCGTCTGCGCAGGCGCGAACAAGAACTCTCCGAGGAGAGCAAGGGCATTCACGAACCCACAGTGCTGGCGGCTCCAAGTGAGGATGAGCGCCGACCGCATTCATCAGGCGCGCGCCTATCCCGGTCATCACTTGGTCGAACACGGTTATGTCCGTTGTTTACCATGCAGCCGACATGCGTCCTGTCCCTACGAGCCGAAGTCGTGCCAGGTCCGGCTCCGGACCACGTCTAAGGCTTCTGGACTCCAGCCGAGCACGTCCCGCAGGAACACGGCGGGGAGCATGATCTTCACGTCGCGGCTGAACCGTTCCGCCAGTGCACCGGGATCGGTGAAGTCCCGATCACTCCTCTTCGACCACTTACTCCGGCAGCACGAGGTCGAAGTGCCGGGCCAGCGCTGCACGGAGCACTTCGTGCGGCATCGCGGCCAGACGATGCCGGCGATCAGGACGTTCGTATCGAGGGCGACGCGAAGCCTAGGCTGCGCCATAGCGCTCGCGGTAAAGCGCTTCGCGCGTCAGCCGGACCGCCTCAACGATCTCCTCGTCTGAGGGGCTTGAGGACTGCTCGTCGTCGGCTGCTTCGGCCGCGAGGCGACTGAATCCGGCCTGGCGTTCCGCGGCAAGCAACCGTTCGACGCGCTCCAGGTCCTCCGCGCGGATCACGGCGACGAAGGGGCGGCCCTGCTTCTCCACGATGATCGGTTCCCCGGTGTACTTCACTCGGTCGATGAGTTCCGCGGAGCGGGCGCGAGCGTCACGTGCTGAGATTCGTTCGCTCATGTGCGTCCTCCACGTGATGTACACAGTTGCACCTTGGGACTGCCACGAGCCACGAAGGGGGTCACGAGGAACGCCAGGCGAGTCCGAACGTGTATGGCGGCCACGCGGAAGGAATCAGCAGCTTAGGCAGCTGGAGATGTTGGAGACTGAACCTCCCCCGTCTCCACCAGCCCTACACCCGAGACCAGCCGGGTCTCACTGCTGGTGAGCACCGGCTTGCCCGGATGCCCCCGAGCCTGATGCTGTCGATGTCGACGTAGCCGCGGACGCGCGGGCGTGGGCCCCTCCCCCTACAAGATCGCGCCGGCTTTGCGGAGCGTCTCGATCTCGGCGGGGGTGAGGCCGGCCTCTGCGAGGATGGTGTCGGCGTGGGCGCCTAGGGGTGGGGAGGACTTGGTGGGGCGGAGCGGGGTCTTTTCCATCTGGAACGGGGGCGCGGGCTGGTACTCGCCGCCGCCGAGGAGTTCGTGCTCCAGTTCGACGAAGTAGCCGTTCGCGCGCACCTGGTCGTGGTCCAGGAGTTCCTCGGTGAAGGTCAGTTCGCCGTTGGGGATGCCCTTCGAGTCGAGGTAGTCGCTCCAGTAGGCGGTGGTCTCCTCGCGGAACCGGGCCTCCACCTGGTCGCGGAGTTGGACGCCGACCGCCTGCGCCTCGGGGGACGCGGCGTTGTAGTCCGGGTCGTCGTCGCGCGGGTCGTACTCGATGCCCATGGCGTCGCGGAACTTCTTGCGGAGGATGGGGGAGAGGTTGCCGACGGCGATCGCGCCGTCCTTCGTGTAGTAGACGCGGTAGTAGATGTTCGCGACCTGGCCGGCCTCGTACTTCTGGCGCTGGCGCTCGACGAAGGGGCGGTAGCCCTCGCCCTTTGCGCGCGACTCCGCCAGTTGCTCCAGGTACGGGGTGCGGGCCAGCACGTCCGTGGCGGGCAGGGACGAGAACTTGGTGTGCTGCAGGATGAGGCTCGTCTGGAGGAGCGAGGTCTCCACCAGCTGGCCCTCGCCGGTCAGGGTGCGGTGGTAGAGCGCGGCCAGCGCTGCCATGGCGATGGCGAAGCCGGTGGTGAGGTCCAGGACGGGCAGCCCGCCCATCATCAGGACCGGCGTGCCGTGGTCATCGAAGCGCGCGGCGTTCGAGAGCAGTCCGCCGACGGCCTGCGCCACGATGTCGTAGCCGGGCTTCATGGCCCACGGGCCGTTGCGGCCGAAGGCGGTGCTGTCCACGTAGATGATGTCCGGCTTCACCGCCCTCAACGACTCGTAGTCGATGCCGAGGCGCTGGGCGACGTCTGGCCGGTAGTTGATGACGACGATGTCCATGGTCCGCACCAGCCGGTGCACGGTGTCTCGCGCCGAGGGGTGCTGAAGGTCCAGGGCGAGCGAACGCTTGCCTCGGTTCAGGACGTGGTACGCCTTCGATTCGCCGGGCAGGAACTGGCCCGTGAGGCGCCACGGCTCGCCCTCGAGGGGTTCGACCTTGACGACGTCGGCGCCCATGTCCGCGAGGTGCTGCGCGCCGAGCGGGCCGGCGATGACCTGCGTGAAGTCCAGTACGCGGATGCCCTCCAGCGGCCCAGCCATCGACGCCCCCCTGCTCCTGACTGCATCGAGGCGCGTTCTATGCCATGCGTCGTCGGGGCGTCAACCGGCAACCGGTTGTCCGCGCACTGGACGCGCGCCCCACGAGGCCGTCCGGATGGTGGCGGATGCAACGACTTCTCCCGACCGGTCACGTCCTCCACCAGACGCGCGTCACCCGCCCTCGGCCAGACTCGATGGTGGGAGGCGTCACCATGCCCGACCTCGATTCGCACTACAGCCTCTGGACGGCCGTGTCCGCCGGGCCGGGCTTCCCCCGGCTCGCCGAGGACATCGAGGTGGACGTGGCCGTAGTGGGGGCCGGCATCGTGGGGGTGACGGCCGCGTACCGGCTGCGCCAGGCGGGGCGTCGAGTTGCGCTGATCGAGGCTCGGCGCGTGGGGCAGCAGACCACCGGCGGTTCGACGGCGAAGGTGACGTCGCAGCACTCGCTGATCTACAGCACGCTGGCGAAGGCCTTCGACGAGGACCTCGCGCGGCGCTACGGCAAGGCGAACGAGTGGGCCGTCCGCGGCATCGAGGAGCGGGCGCGGACGCTCGGGATCGAGTGCGGGTACCAGGAGGTCGCGGCGTACACCTACACGACCGACGCGGCGCAGGTGCAGCAGGTCCGGGACGAGGCCCGACTGGCGGCCCGGCTAGGGCTGCCGGCGCGCTTCGTCGAGGAGGCGCCGCTCCCCTACGGCGTGGCGGGTGCGGTGGTCTTCGACGGCCAGGGCCAGTTCGACCCGGTGGCGTACGTCGCGGGCGTCGCCGGCGCGTTCCAGCGGGACGGCGGCCAGGTCTTCGAGGGCGAGCGAGCGACGAGCCTGGAGGAGCAGGACGGCGCGGTCGTCCTCGAGGTGGCGAGCGGCCGCCGCGTGAGGGCGCGCGACGTGGTGGTGGCCACGAACCTGCCGTTCCTGAACGACGGGCAGTACTTCGCGAAGGCGGCGCCACATGCCCACGCCGTCCTCGCGGCCAGGATCGCGGGGCCGCCCCTCGATGGTGCGTTCATCAGCATCGACCAGCCCACGCGCTCAGTGCGCACTCACCAACGGGACGGCGAGACGTGGCTCGTCCTCACCGGCGAGTCCTTCCGCCCCGGCGAAGCGGACGCCGAGGCGAAGTGCGACGACCTGGAGGCCTTCGCCCGGGAACGCTTCGAGGTGACCTCCGTCGACTACCGCTGGTGGAACGAGGACTACTACTCCATCGACCACCTGCCCTATGTGGGCCGCCTCACCGAGCGTCACGAGCACACCTACGTCGCGACGGGCTTCGGTGGCTGGGGGATCGCCAACGGCGACGTGGCCGCGCACATCCTGGCGGAGGCGATCCTGGGCCGGGAGAGCGAGTGGGCGGCGATCTTCGATTCGACGCGCGAGTCGCCGGAGTCCGACACGTCAACGATGTCGAAGTTGGGGCAGCTGGTGAAGGAGAACCTGCCGGCGGCGAAGCACCTGGCCGAGCGCATCCTGCCGGGCGACGCCGATGATCCCTCGACGCTCGCGAACGGCGAGGGGCGCATCCTGGAGATCGACGGCGAGAAGGTGGCCGTGGCGCGAGACCGCACGGGGGCGCTGCGCGGGGTGTCCTCCGCCTGCACGCACATGGGCTGCGAACTCGGGTGGAACGGCCTCGCGCTGTCGTGGGACTGCGCGTGCCACGGCTCCTCGTTCGACCTCGACGGCGCGGTGCTGCGAGGGCCGGCAGTCAGCCCGCTGGAGCGGCGGCCCGTGCCTGACGGGCGAGACGGCTAGACCGGCTTCACCCCCACCACGCCCCGCTCCACCATCGCGCCGATCTCCTCGTCGGAGAAGCCGGCGCCTCGGAGCACCTCGGCGGTGTGTTCGCCCGGCCTGGCAGCGCCACCCTGGGGGCCACCGGGGGTCCGGGAGAGGTTCACCGGTGAGTTGGACACCTTCAGCGTGCCGCCGGTCCAGGTGGGCAGTTCCACGATCATGTTGCGCGCCTGCACCTGCGGGTCCTGCACCATGTCCGCGATGGTGTTGAGCGGGCCAATGAGGAACTCGTCGCCGAGTTCGTCCAGCCACTCCTGGACCGTGCGCTTCCGGAACGCCTCGAAGAGGAGGGGCTCCAGGATGTCGTACTGGCGGGTGCGGTCGGCGTTGAGGGTGAACCGCTCGTCCACGGCCAGTTCGTCGGCGCCGATCTTGCCGCAGAACAACTGCCAGTTGTTGTCCTTCACCCCGGCCACTACCACCCAGCCATCCTTCGCCGGGAACGCCTGGTGCGGCGTGGAGAGCGGGTGGCGCAGCCCGGCGCGCTTCTGCACCTCGCCGGTGCCGAAGTAGCGGATGACCGGGTTCTCCATCAGCGCCACCTGGCAGTCCAGCATGGCCACGTCCACGTGCTGCCCTTCACCGCTGCGGTCGCGCTCCACGAGGGCGGAGAGGACGCCGATGGCGGTGAACATGCCCGCGGACATGTCGCCAATGGA
>CAYTRA010000103.1:0-8147 GCA_964439675.1 uncultured Dehalococcoidaceae bacterium | reverse complement strand
GTGGAGGGGATCATTGAGCGGCTGACGGACATCGCCGACCTGCGCGGCACCATCCGGGCACGCATCGCCTCGCAGGGCCAGCAGGCCGCCGATGCGCGAGTCGACGCGGAGATGATCGGCATCGCAAGGCGCCTGATCGACCGCGTGGATATCGTCATCGAGGACTTCCCGTCGGGGCAGATGGCGGCGTGGGGCCTCGGGTATGAGGCGCTGTCCGCGGACCACCCGGACCTCGTGATGGCCTCGATCACCCCGTTCGGGCAGAGCGGGCCGTGGCGTGACTATCGAGGGTCGGAGTTGACGCTGCAGGCCCTCGGCGGGCCGCTGCATCTCAATGGCTCGGGGCTGCGGTATCCCCTCAAGAGCGGCGGTTATGTCGCGCACTACCACGCGGGCCTCGCGGCGGCGTACGGCTGCGTGCTGGCGCGCTTCCGCGTGATGCGAGGCGGCAACGGTGACTGGATCGACCAGGCCGTGTACGAGGCGCAGGCGGGCTTCCGTGATCGGCGGACGGTCTACACCACCGGCACGTCGTACACCGGCGTGGTACAACGTCGCCAGCCGCCCGGCACCCGCCCGGCGCTGGGTTCGAGGCCCACGGCGGACGGCGACGCAAACATCTTCGCCGGCGGCACGAAGCACTTCGTCGCCGCGCTGGAACTCATCGGCCGGCCGGACCTCGCTGAACACCCCGACATGCAGAAGCCGATGACCGTCTGGTCGGAGGAGTTCGCCGCGGAGGTGGAAGGCTCCTGGATGGCCTGGATGATCCAGCGCACGAAGCGCGAGGCCGTCGCGGAGACGCAGGCGCTCGGCATCCTCGGCGGCGCGATCCTCACCACGGAGGACCTGGTGGCGGACCCGCACTACCGGCAGCGAGGGATGTGGGACACCATCGACCACCCCGCCACCGGCCCGGTGGAGTACCCGGGCCGCCAGTTGCTGCTGTCCGAGACGCCTCGACAGGCGCCGCGCCGCGCGCCGCTGCTGGGCGAACACAGCGCCGAGGTGCTCCGGGAGGTCAGTCAGCCAGCGAGCGCGGAGCCCGCGGCCGGAGCGGTACGGGAGGCGCGACGTGACTAGCCCGCTGCCCGGCCCGAACGCCCTGCCGCTGGAGGGCATCCGCGTGGCCGAGGTGACCGTGGTGTGGGCGGGCCCGCACGTCACGCAACTCCTCGGTGAGTGGGGCGCGGAAGTGGTCCGCGTGGAGCCGACGAACCGCATCCAGCCGTACTCGCGCGGCGGCGAGCGGGTGGTCACGAAGGAGGTTGCGCTCCGCAGCGGGCAGCAGGGTGTGCTGGCCAGCGCCTACCCCGACTTCGACCCCGGCGACGACCCGTGGAACCGCGCCCCGGCGTTCAATGCCCACGCGCGCAACAAGCGCTCCATGTCCTGTGACGTGATGTCCCCCGAGGGCCGCGAGGCGTTCCTGCGCCTCATCGAGCAGAGCGACGTGCTGGTGGAGAACAACGTCCCCATCACGGTGGAGCGCGCCAACCTGACCTACGACGTGCTGCGCGAGGTCAATCCTCGACTGATCATGCTGCGCATGCCGGCATACGGGCTGGAGGGGCCGTACAAGAACTACCGGGGCTTCGGCACGCACGTGGAGGGCATGATCGGCCACCACTGGCTGCGCGGGTATCCGGACGGCACGCCGGACGAGACTGGCGAGGCGTTCACCGCGGACGCCCTCGCCGGTGTCATGGGCGCCTTCGCGGTCACGTCCGCCCTCATGCACCGCGAGCGGAGCGGCGTGGGCCAGCAGATCGAGATGCCGCTGGCGGAGTCGTTCCTCCCGATCCTGGGCGAGTGGATCCTGGACTACACGATGAACGGCCGCGTCGCGCAGCCGCAGGGCAATCTGCACCGCTCGCACGCCCCGCACGGCGTCTACCCCACCGAGGGCGAGGACCAGTGGATCGCCCTCGACGTCGCAACGGACGAGGAGTTCCGCGCGCTCTGTGAGGTGCTGGGCGCCGCGCACCTGCTGGAGGACGACCGGTTCGCCTCGGCGTCCGCACGGCACGCGAACCGCGACGCGCTGGACCAGGCGCTGGCGCCGTGCACCCAGCAGTGGAACAAGGACGACCTCTTCCACCGCCTGCAGGGCGCCGGCGTCACCGCCGGCGCGGTGCACGACGAACTCGATCTGCTCGCCTCACCGCAACTGGCGGCGCGCGGGTTCTTCGAGGAACTCGAGATGGCGGGCGTGGGCCGGCACGTCTATCCCGGCATCATGACGCACTGGGCGAACACCCCGAACCACATCCGCCGTCCTCCCCCGCTGCTGGGCGAACACAACGAGGAGATCTACCTCGACCTCCTCGGCTACAGCCGCGAGGAGTACGACGCGATGGTCGAGAAGGGCCTCGTGGGCTTCGGGCACCCTGAGTCCGTGGTGCCCCGCACGTGGCAGTAGGCAACCACCCGTAGCGCCTAGCCTCCCCGTGGTTTGAGCCTCCGCCACCCAAGGGGCATGCTTCCCTCATGGGGCCGGTCGAGGCGCTCGCGCTCGTCGTCGTCGGGTTCGGGATCGGGGCGTACGCGACCGCCATTGGGGCGGGCGGCGGCTTCCTGATCGCGCCGCTGCTCTTGCTGCGCTATCCCGGCGCGGAACCGGTGGCCGTCACCACGGCGTCGCTGACCGTCGTGTTCGTCTCGGCGATGTCCTCCAGCGCGGTCATGGCGCGCGAGCGGCTGGTGGATGTCCCGGTGGTGGGGGCGATGCTGGTGGTCGCCATTCCCGCCGCCCTCCTGGGCGGACTTGTGACCAACCTCCTCCCTCGCGAGGTGTTCGCGATCGGCTTCGCGGTGCTCCTCGGGGGTATTGGCGCGTACCTCGTGTGGCGGCCGGTGGCGGGCATCGTGGCGCCCGCGCGCAACGCCTGGCAGCGCGCCCTGACCGACCGCGAGGGCAACCGCTACTCCTACCGCATTCCCATCGTGGCCAGCGTGGTGCCGAACGTGGGCGCGGCCTTCCTCGGCGCCCTCGCGGGCATCGGAGGCGGGCCGATCGGGGTGCCGATCATGACGCGCATCATGCGCATCCCGCATGCCATCGCGACTACCTCGATGCACGCGCTCATCGTGGTGCAGTCGCTGGTGGTGGTGGCCATGCACCTGGCCCTCGGACACGCGGGCGATCCCATGCAGGACGTGCCCTGGCTGGCCCTCGGCGGGGTGCTCGGGAGCCCGGCGGGGCGTTACCTGCGACGCCACCTGGGCGAGGGCTGGCTGACGCGCCTGCTGGCAGTCGGACTGTTCTTCATCGCCATCCGCACCGGCATGGACGCGTTCTGAGCGCGGCGGCACGCTATCCTCGGCAGGCGGCGGGCTGGGGTAGGACGGACTGACGATGGCTGACGAGTTCGCGAGGCGCCGCCAGCAGCTGATGCGCCAACTGGGCAAGGACAGCGCGGCTGTCTTCATCTCGGGCCGCGAGACCCTGCGCAACGGCGACGTCGACTACCCCTTTCGACAGGACTCCACCTTCTACTACCTGACCGGCTTCCACGAGCCGGACAGCGTGATCGTGCTTCGCCCGGGCGCCGAGCAGCCGTACACGATGCTCGTCCGCCCGCACGACCCGCTGATGGCGGTCTGGGTTGGCCCTCGCGCAGGCGTCGAGGGCGCGCGGGAGCGCTTCGGCGCGGACGCCGCCTACCCCGTCGACGAGATCGACCAGCGCCTACGCGAACTCCTCGCGGGCGTACGCACGCTGTGGTTCTCCCTGGGCGGCGACAGCCGCGTCGAGCAGACCCTCACCGCCATCGTGCGGGAGCGTCGGGCGGGCGCACAGCGCGGGGCGACACCCATCGAGGCGGTCTGCGACCCTGAGCCCCTCGTCGACGCCATGCGGCTCATCAAGACGCCCTCGGAAGTGCGGTCGCTCCAGCGCGCCATCGATGTCACGGGGCGCGGGCTGGAAGCCGCGATGCGCGCCACCCGACCCGGCGTGCACGAGTACGAGGTGCAGGCGACGCTGGAGCAGGTCTACCGCCGCGAAGGGTCGGTGCGGGATGGCTTCCCGACTATCGCCGCCAGCGGGGTCAACTCCTGCACGCTGCACTACACCGACAACCGCCGCCAACTACAGGGCGGCGACCTGATGCTGCTGGACACGGGCGCGGAGTGGGACATGTACTCCGCGGACGTGACGCGCACCTACCCCGCGAATGGCCGGTTCACCTCGGCTCAGCGAGCGGTGTACGACGTGGTGCTGGAGGCGCAACGCAAGGGCATGGAGCGCGCCAAGCCCGGCCTCGCCTTCCACGACGTCCACGACGCGGCCGTGCGCACGCTGGTGGAGGGCCTGGTGGACCTCAAGGTCCTCCGAGGCGACATCGACACCCTGATCGAGCGAGAGGCGTACCGGCACGTCTACATGCACTCCACCAGCCACTGGCTGGGCCTGGACGTGCACGACGCGGGTCGCTATCGCGAGGGCAAGAAGTCCGTCCCGCTCCGGCCCGGCATGGTGCTGACGGTGGAGCCGGGCCTGTACTTCGCCCCCGGGACGAAGGGCGTGCCGAAACGCCTCCAGGGCATCGGCATCCGCATCGAGGACGACGTGCTGGTGACGAAGGATGGCTACCGGAACCTCTCCGGCAAGATCCCGTCACAGCCGGACGACCTCGAAGCCCTCGTCGGCTCGCGCTAGCCCTCGTGCAGTACGGCTACGACCCGCTCCGCAACCGGCCGAGCGCCCGTCGAGGCGTGCCGGTCACGTTCCTGGCCGCCATCGCTGTGGTTCCGGCCCTGCTGGTCTCCGCGTGGGTGGTCTTCGGAGGCGGCGACGACGCACCCAGCGCCCCGTCCGTGGCGACGCAAGAGTTCGCGGCGCCTTCCGGCACCACGTCCGCCTCCGTCTCCTCCGTGACGGCGGGCGGGGCCGCGGCGATCGCGCTCGACCTCGGCGCGCTCGAGCCAGGGCCGGTGGCCCTCGGCACGCCGGCGCCGGAGATCAGCGCCGAGGCAGCGATCGTGGTGGACGACGCCTCGATGGAGGTGTTGTACGAGAAGGCCGGGCACGAACGGCGCCCGCCGGCCAGCGTCACCAAGATCGCGACGGCCATTGTGGCCGTGGAGCACCGGCCACTCGACACACCGATGACCTCTCGCGTCCATTACTGGGACCTGGCCACTGAGGCCGACTCGACCACCATGGGCCTCGAGCCCGGCGACACCCTAGCCCTGCGCGACCTGCTGTACGGGCTGATGCTGGTCTCCGGGAACGACGCCGCCCTCACCATCGCGGAGCACGTGGCCGGGAGCGAGGAGGCGTTCGTGCGCGAAATGAACGCGCTCGCGGGACGCCTCGGCCTGACGGACACGCACTTCACGAACGCGGCGGGGCTGTACGACGACGAGCACTACAGCAGCGCCTGGGACCTCGTCCTGCTCTCGCGCTACCTGATGCGCTTCCCCGACCTTCGCGAGATCGTGGGCACGGAGCAGGCGATCGTGACCGGCGACCGAGGCGAGACGGAGGTCGAGTTCGACCTCTACAACCACAACCCGCTCCTGAACTACACGCCCGGCGTGGACGGCGTGAAGACCGGCTTCACGGAGGAGGCGGGCCGCACGTTCTCCGTCACCGCGGAGCGAGGCGGCCACCGCGTCTACATCGTCCTCCTGGATACCACGGCGCGCGCGCAGGACTCGCAGGCCCTCATCGAGTGGGCGTTCTCGAACCACCGGTGGCCTGACCAGGGCGTCGAGGCGGGCGTCAGCACGCCATAGCGTCGGGCCTGATCGCCTCGCCCCTCTATGCCATCAGGGCCATCACGGATGCGCATAGACGGGCGTGCTCGCGCTTCTGGTGCGAGCTTCAGATTCGGCGCGAAGCGAACTGCTTAAGCGCTGCGCCAACACATCTGCTCAAGTGACATCTCAAGTGCTTGACTTGTCCTGCCGAGGGCGTAGGATGGCCAACGCGCCTCCGAGTAGTTGCTCAAGCGCCTGAACAATTCACCCCAAGATCTAGTGGCAGCGCCCTCTACCCGCCCCAACACCTAGGGCCATCCGGGCCACCCACAACAGTTGTAGTCCGCTCCGCAGGAAGGCTCCCACGATGCGCATCCCTCGCCGTTTCACCACCACCGACCACGACCCATACGAGGGCATTTCGTTCGAGAAGCGCACCTCGCGCATCGTGAACCCTGACGGCTCCGTGGTCTTCGAGGCGCGCGACATCGACATGCCGGCGCAGTTCTCCCAGGTGGCCACGGACATCATGGCCCAGAAGTACTTCCGGAAGGCCGGCGTGCCCTCCGCGACCGTCGCCGTGGACGAGCCGGGCGTGCCCGGCTGGCTGCAGCGCCGCGCGCCCGCCGAGGGCGCCTCGATGGGTGGGGAGACGGACGCGCGGCAGACCTTCCACCGCCTGGCCGGCACGTGGACCTACTGGGGCTGGAAGGGTGGCTACTTCGACTCCGAGGAGGACGCGCGCGCCTTCTACGACGAGTTGTGCCACATGATGGCCCGCCAGATGGCCGCGCCGAACTCCCCGCAGTGGTTCAACACGGGCCTGCACTGGGCGTACGGCATCGCTGGGCCGGCCCAGGGGCACTCGTACGTGGACGCGGCAACGGGACGTCTCGAGCAGTCCACGAACGCCTACGAGCGGCCTCAGCCGCACGCGTGCTTCATCCAGTCCGTCGCGGACGACCTGGTGAACCCGGGCGGCATCATGGACCTGTGGACGCGCGAGGCGCGCATCTTCAAGTACGGCTCTGGCACCGGCTCCAACTTCTCCAACCTGCGCGGTGAGAACGAGAACCTGTCCGGCGGCGGCAAGTCCTCCGGCCTGATGTCCTTCCTCAAGATCGGCGACCGCGCCGCGGGCGCCATCAAGTCCGGCGGCACCACTCGCCGCGCGGCCAAGATGGTGATCCTGAACGCGGACCACCCGGACATCGAGCAGTTCGTCGACTGGAAGGTGAAGGAGGAGCAGAAGGTCGCCGCATTGGTGACCGGCGCCGCCGTCACCCGCCGTCACCTGACCGCGATCTTCGAGGCCGCCCACAACCTGGACGAGGGCGGCCCGGACCCGAAGGAGAACCGCACGCTGCGTCGCGCGGTGGCCCGCGCCCGCAAGGACGGCGTGACGGAGGGCTTCATCGTCCGCGTGCTGCAACTCGCGGAGCAGGGCGTCACCACGCTCGACTTCCAGGAGTTCGACTCTGACTGGCAGGGCGAGGCCTACCAGACCGTGTCCGGCCAGAACTCCAACAACTCCGTGCGCGTCACGGCTGACTTCCTGGACGCCGTGCGCCACAACAAGAAGTGGGACCTGAAGTTCCGCACCAACGGCAACGTGGCGCGCTCCGTGGACGCCACCGAACTGTGGGACAAGATCGCCCTGGCCGCCTGGCAGAGCGCGGACCCGGGCCTGCAGTACGACACCACCATCAACGAGTGGCACACCAGCCCCGCCGGCGGCCGCATCAACGGCTCCAACCCCTGCTCCGAGTACATGTTCCTGGATGACACGGCCTGCAACCTGGCGTCCCTGAACCTGCTCGCCTTCACGGACCTGGAGACCGGCGCCTTCGACATCGCGGCCTACGAGCACGCGATCCGCATCTGGACCGTGGTGCTGGAGATCTCCGTCGCCATGGCGCAGTTCCCCAGCGACTCCATCGCCCAGCTGTCGTACGACTACCGCACGCTGGGGCTCGGCTACGCCAACCTGGGCACCGTGCTGATGATGCAGGGCATTCCGTACGACTCGGAGCAGGCGCTGGCGTGGACGGCCTCGCTCACGGCCATCCTCACCGGGCGCTCCTACGCCGCCTCCGCGGAGATGGCGGCCGAACTCGGCGCGTTCCCGCGCTACGAGGAGAACCGCGACGCCATGCTGCGCGTCATGCGCAACCACCGGCGCGCCGCCTACGCCGTGCACCCCGACGAGTACGAGGCGCTCACCGTCCTCCCGGTCGCCCTCGACCAGCAGGCGTGCCCGCCCGACCTGCTGGAGGCCGCGCACCGCGCGTGGGACCGCGCGCTGGAGCTCGGTGAGAAGCACGGGTACCGCAACGCGCAGTCCACGCTGATCGCCCCCACCGGCACCATCGGCCTGCTGATGGACTGCGACACCACCGGCGTGGAGCCGGACTTCGCCTTGGTGAAGTTCAAGAAAC
>CAYTRA010000102.1:0-8157 GCA_964439675.1 uncultured Dehalococcoidaceae bacterium | reverse complement strand
GCGCCCCTCGTCGAGCCAATGGCCGCTGCGATCGGCTCCGAACTGCCAGTCATGGACGCGGCCGGCTCCATGGTCATCGACATCGGCGGCGGCACGACCGAGGTGGCCGTGCTCGCCCTCGGTGGCATCGTCCGCTCGCAGTCGGTCCGAGCCGCAGGTGACGCGATGGATGCCGCGGTCGTCGACTACGCGCGCCAGGTGCACAACATGCTCATCGGCGAGCGCACCGCGGAGGGTGTGAAGATCGAGGCGGGCTCCGCCTACCCGCTGGACGACGAGTGGACCATCGACCTGCGCGGACGCGACCTGGCCACCGGCCTCCCGAAGTCCGTCGAGATCTCCACCGTCGAGGTGCGCGACGCCCTCTCGCCGGTCGTCAGCGAGATCGTCCGCACGGTGCGGGCGACCATCGAGACCACCCCGCCGGAACTGGTGGCGGACCTGATGCTGCACGGCATCGCAATGACGGGCGGCGGCTCGCTGCTCCGAGGCCTGGACCGCAAGGTCGCGACCGAGACGCGCTTCCCGGTCTACGTCACGGAGGATCCCCTCCGCACGGTCGTCCGAGGTTGCGCCGGCGCGCTGGAGGAGGCGGAGACGCTCCAGAAGGTGCAGGCCGCCGTCGCCAGCCGCAGGCCACCGCGATGATGTCGCTGACGCGGAACTAGCGAGGTCCATGTGACGGCGCGCCCCATCACCTACCGGGCGCGACGAGTCATCTCCCCCTCGGACTGTCGCGACGCCGTCCCTGCTCCGCCGGGATCCGGGATCCGGCGGTGGTAGGCGCGCGCAACGCGGCATGGTTCAGCGCGCTCATGGCGGCCGCCGTGCTCCTGCTCGCCCTCTCCCCGCTCCCCGTCGCCGGCCAGGTGGAGTCTCGCCTCGGCGCCGCGGTCGCCCCGGCCGTGGGCGCTGTCCGAGGCGTGCTGAGCCCGGTCACGGACGTGGTGCTGAACGCCGGCCAGATCGACGAACTCTCCGAGGAGAACGCAAACCTCCGCCAGGCCCTCGCGCGCGTGGAGGCCGACCTCGCCGCGCTGCGCGAGAGTCGCATCGCCCTCGAGCAGGCGCAGGCCCTCGTCGAGAGCGTGGGCGTCGATGCGGGCAGCACGGTGACGGCGACGGTGATCCTGCGCGACCCCGCGCCGGGCCGGCAGAGCGTGGTGCTCAACGCCGGCCGCGATGACGGCATCCGCCCGGGCCAGCCGGTGATGGGCGCGGGCGCGACGCTCGTCGGCATCGTCACGGAGGTCGATGCGGGCCGCGCACGCGTCCGCCTGATCACCGACCGCGAGTCCGCGATCGCGGCGATCCTCCAGTCCTCCCGCGCCGCCGGCTCGCTCGTCGGCACCGGCGACGAGTTGCACCTGGACTTTGTGCCGGTCGAGCAGCAGGTCGCCGTCGGCGACGTGGTGCTGTCGAGCGCCCTCGGCGGACTGTTGCCGCCGGGACTCCTCGTCGGTCGTGTGGCCGAGGTGAAGACGCGCGGCCAGGAGCTGTTCCAGGACATCACCGTCGCCCCACTGGCGAACCTGGACCGCGTGGAGCAGGTGCTCGTCATGACCGGCTTCCAGCCCGGCGCCACGCTCGACCTCGAGTCCTCGGAGGACACCGAGGATGCCACTACCTCCACAGACACTGGGGAGGCGACGGAATGAGCCTGCTGCTCCCGCTCCTCGTGCTGCTGGTTGCGCCGGTGCAGGCCGCGATCGCCACCGCGCTCGTCCGCGATCCCCTCGCGGCGCCGGTCCTCCCGGTAGCCCTCATCGCTGCCTGGGCCGCGACCCGCGGCGGCGAGGACGGGTGCGTCGAGGTCTGGCCGGCAATCCTGATGCCCGCAATCGTCCTCGGTGTCGCGTCCGAGGAGCGCGTGGGCTGGTTCCTCCTCGCCCTCCTGCCGGCGCCCCTCCTCGCCTCGACGGGGTCGAGGAAGATCCGGCCACGCATCACTGGCTTCGGCCGCCGTGTCGGCATCGCAGCCGGTGTCGCCGCGCTCTCGGCGATGGGGTACTCCGTCGTGCTCGCGGTAGCCGCCGGCCTCGTGGGCGACCTGCCCTCGAGCAGTCCGTCCCTCCTCGCCACCGGCGTGGGGAGCGCGCTCCTCGCGGCCGTGGCCGTGCTCGCGCTCTGGCCGCTGCGGCGACGCAACCGAGGGCTGTTCGCGTGAGCGGGCTCTCCTCGGCGCAGCGGTTGCGGCTGATGCAGGGCGCGATCCTGCTGCTGTTCCTCGCGCTCGGCCTCCGCGTCGTCTTCATGCAGTGGATCGCCCCCAGGATCCCGCCCGACTACGGGGACGGCCTCGCGCCACGCCTCGTGGAGGTCCAGCCACCGCGCGGCCTCATCGTGGACCGCAACGGCGAGGTGCTCGCCCGGAACGAACCGGAGTTCCGCGCGAGCCTCATCCCCGGCGAACTCCCCGACGACGAGGACGCCCGCGCGAGGGCGCTGGTGGATCTGGAGGCGATCCTCGGAGTTCCGTTCGCGGAACTGGAGGAGGCGGCCACGAGCCGCCTCGCGGTGATCGACCCGTTCGCACCCGTGCTGGTGAAGGACGGGCTGGACCAGGAGGAGGCGATCGCCCTCCGTGCCGCGGCGGCGGGCAAGCCCGGCGTGCGCATCGAGGCGAGCCCGTCCCGCGTCTACGCGGAGGAGGACACGCTCGCGCACATCCTCGGTCACGTAGGGGCCATCCCGGAGGACGAGGTTGAGGCCCTCACCGCGCAGGGCTACCCGCTGGACGGCACCATCGGACTCACCGGCGTCGAGGCCGCCTACGAAGACGACCTCCGAGGCGACCCCGGGCGCCGTCTGGTCCTCTCCGACCCGCAGGGCCGCGAGGTGGAGCCCCTCGCGCAGTTCCAGCCGGTGCCGGGCGCGGACCTCGTGCTCTCGCTCGACCTCGACCTCCAGCGCGCGGCCGCGGAGGCGCTGGCGCGGGGGATGGAGCAGGGGCTGTCCGTCGTGCGGCACGACACCGGCCAGAAGCGCCCGGCGCCGCAGCAACTGGGCGCGGCCGTGGTCATGGACGTGCACACCGGCGAACTGCTCGCCTCCGTCTCATTGCCCTCGTACGACCCGAACCTGTTCGTGGATGGCGACCCCAACGACATCGCCGACGTCTTCGAGGACCCCGCCCGCCCCCTCATCGACCGGACGTACATGGAGGTGCGGTCGCCCGGCTCGATCTTCAAACCGCTCGTCGCCCTCGCGGCGCTCGAGGAGGGCGTCGCGACGGCCAACACGCACATCTACTCCAGCGGCGCGATCACCATCCCGGACCAGTACAACCCGGGCGTCGTCTACGTCTTCAAGGACTGGGCCTTCCACGGCGACCTGGACATGAGGCGAGCGCTGGCGCGCTCCTCGGACGTGTACTTCTACTACCTCGTCGGCGGCTACCAGGGCTTCGAGGGCATGGGCCCGGACGTGCTGGCCACATGGGCAAGGAAGGCCGGCTTCGGCCGCGCCACCGGCTACGACCTGCCGGGCGAGGTGGGCGGCCTGGTGCCGGACCGCGAGTGGAAGGAGGAGGAGTTCGGCGAGCCGTGGCTGCTGGGCGACTCCTACCCCTACAGCATCGGCCAGGGCTACCTCACGGTGACGCCGCTGCAGATGGCCGTCCTCACCGCCGCCATCGCCAACGGTGGCGACCTGGTGGAGCCACGCATCGTCCGAGGGCTGCGCGAGGGCGAGCGCGTCGTCGGGCTGCCCACCCGGACCTCCGGCCGCCTGGACGCGTCGGCGGCGCACTACCAGGTGGTGCGGGAGGGGATGCTGGCCGCCGCCTCGGCGGGCGGCACGGCGACGACGGGTCGCCCGGCAGGCGTGACGATCGCGGGCAAGACCGGCACCGCCGAGTTCGGCCAGCCCTACCCGGACGGCGAGTTCGACACCCACGGGTGGTACATCGGCTACGCCCCCTACGACGACCCGCAGGTCGCCGTGGTGGTCTACATGGAGTACGGCGTCGGCTCCACGCACGCCGGGCCGGTGGCGAAGGACATCCTGGAGGCGTACTTCGCGCAGCAGGCCGAGGCAGACCCCGACCGCGTCGAGGCGCGACCGTGATCCTCGGCGTCGCCCGGCGAGCAGTGCCCGACCCGTGGCTCCTGCTGGCCGTGCTCGGCCTCGTCACCGTGGGCGGGCTCATGGTGCGCGCGGCGACCATGGAGGTCCCCGGTGCCCTCTCCGCCGAGGCGTGGCGACAGGTCTTCTACGTCGGGCTCGGCCTCGTGGTGCTCGTGGTCGCGTCGCGCCTCAATACCGGGATGCTGCGCCAGTTGGCCCCCGTCATTTATGTCGCATCCTTGCTCGCGCTGGTGGCGGTGCTCGCCCTGGGCTCGGACCAGTTCGGTGCGCGACGCTGGATCGTCCTGGCGCCCGGCGTCACCGTGCAGCCCTCCGAGCTGGCGAAGATAGCCAGCGTCATTGCCATCGCGGCGTACGCGGCAGATCGGGAGGGTGGCCTGCGCACCATGCTCACGGCGCTCGGCCTCGCCCTGCTGCCCATGGGCCTCGTGATCATCGAGCCTGACCTCGGCACCACGCTCGTGCTCGGTGTGAGCGCCGTGGTGCTGGTCGCGGTGTGGGGCGTCTCCTGGCGGATCCTGGCCGGCATGGGCGCCCTCGCGCTCTCGCTGCTGCCGATCGCGTTCGCCGTGGCCGTGCCTGACTACCAGCGCGAGCGCCTCGCAGTCTTCCTCGACCCCGGCCGCGACCCGCTGGGCTCTGGCTTCACCCTCCGCCAGGTGGAGATCGCCCTCGGTGGCGGCGGCCTGACTGGTCGAGGCATCGACGGCGCCGCGTCTGCCCTCGACGGCGTCGCTACGAGGGCATCCGACTTCGCGTTCGCGCAACTGGGCGAGCAGATGGGGCTACTTGGCGCGTTGCTCGTCCTCGTGTTCTACGCCGTCATCGCCTGGCGCGGCCTGGAGGCTGCCCTGAGGGCGCCCGACCGCTTCAGCCGCATGCTGGCGGCCGGCCTCACGGCGACCATCGTCCTGCAGGCGCTGATGCATGTGGGCGTGAACACGCGGCTGTTCCCGGCCACGGGCATCCCGCTGCCGTTCATCTCCACCGGCGGCTCAGCCCTCGTGGGGATGTGCCTCTCCGCAGGCCTCATCCAGGCCGTCTCCGCCCACGCCCCACCCGCGACGCGCGCCTTCTGGGAAGGCGAACGCTGGGGCTAGCGTGGGACCAGCCGCCCCGGCGACGGCTCGTCCGTCCGAGGCGCATCCGGCAACTGCTCGTCCAGCGACTGGCGGTAGCGGATGCAGCCACGCATGAACTGAGGCCACTCCGGCACAGCGATGCTGGGGGCGGTGCGTTCCGGCAGCAAGTCCCAGAGGGCCGGGTGGTGCCAGCACAACTCGTGGCCGGTGCTGTCGCGGTGGGTGCGGATACCGTGCCTGAGCCGCCGCACCTCCTCGATGAGTTCATCGCGCGACAGGGCCCGTAGGTCGTCGTCCATGCGTCGCCTCCCCTCGACGCGTCGAGGGTGCGACCGGGTGGGTTGCAGACGCGCAAACAGAACGGCCGCCCCTTGGGGCGGCCGTTCGTGGTTGCATTGCCCTCGACGTTACGAGGTGAGCGCGGCTTCCTCCGGCTGCGCCGGCTCGCCGACCACGCGGTCGAACTTGACCTCGCCGTCGACGTAGTCCACGCGGACCGTGTCGCCTTCCTCGTAGACCCCCTGCAGGACGGCGTCCGAGAGCGGGTCTTCCAACTGGTTCTGGATCACCCGGCGCAGCGGCCGAGCGCCGAACACCGGGTCGAAGCCGTCTTCGCCCAGGTGGTCCAGCACGGTGTCCGAGACCTCCAGGGTCATGCCCTTGGTCTTCAGGTTCTCGCGCAGGTCGCCCAGTTCCAGGCTGACGATTTCCCGGATGTGCTCCGGCAGCAGCGCCCGGAAGACCACGGACTGGTCGATGCGGTTGAGGAACTCTGGGCGGAAGACCCGCTTCATCTCCTCTTCGACGCGCATCTTCATCCGCTTGTAGGCGTCCTCCGCCGTCTTGGCCTCGTCCGACGCGGTCTGGAAGCCGACACGCGAGTCCTTGCGGATCAGGTCAGACCCCACGTTGGAGGTCATGATGATGACCGTGTTCCGGAAGTCCACCTTGCGGCCCTTGGCGTCGGACAGGTGCCCGTCGTCGAAGATCTGCAGCAGCATGTTGAAGACGTCCGGGTGAGCCTTCTCGATCTCGTCGAGCAGGATCAGGCAGTACGACTTGCGCCGCACGAGGTCCGTTAGCTGCCCGCCGTCGTCGTAGCCCACGTAGCCCGGAGGCGACCCGACCAGGCGGGACACCGTGTGCTTCTCCATGAACTCCGACATGTCGATGCGCACGATGTTGTCGCGCGAACCGAACATGAACTCGCCCAGCATCTCCGCGGTGTACGTCTTACCGGTACCCGTGGGGCCCAGGAACATGAACACGCCGATGGGGCGCTTCGGGTCCTTCAGCCCCGCGGAGGCGCGGCGCACGGCGCGGGACACGGCCTCGATGGCCTCGCCCTGCCCGATGACGCGTTCCTTGAGGTACTGCTCCATCTCCAGCAGACGCTTGGACTCCTCCGCCGCGATGCGCGACAGGGGCACGCCCGTCCACTGCGAGATGACGTCGCGGATGTCGTCCTCGGTCACGACCGGCTGGTCGGTACCGCGCTGCTCCTCGAGCTCCTGCTCCAGTTCTTCCAGTTGCGCCTGCAGCCGCACCTCGCGCTCGCGAAGCTCCGCGGCGTACTCGTACTGCTGGTTGGCGATCGCCTGGTCCTTCTCGCGCCGGATGGCCTCCAGGCCGCTCTGCACCTCGCGGACAGAGGGCGGCGTGGCGTGCCGGCGGATGCGGACCCGAGCCGCCGCCTCGTCGATGAGGTCGATGGCCTTGTCCGGCAGGAACCGGTCAGAGACGTAGCGAGCGGACAACTCGGAAGCCGCCCGCACCGCCTCGTCGGAGATGCGCAGCTTGTGGTGCTCCTCGTACGCGGGCCGGACGCCTTCCAGGATCTGGATGGTGTCCTCCACGGACGGCTCGTCCACCTTCACCGGCTGGAAGCGGCGCTCGAGCGCCGCGTCCTTCTCGATGTGCTTGCGGTACTCATCGAGGGTGGTGGCGCCGATGGCCTGGATCTCGCCTCGGGCGAGCGCCGGCTTCAGGATGTTCGCCGCGTCCACGGCGCCCTCCGCCGCCCCCGCACCAACGAGCATGTGCAGCTCGTCGATGAAGAGCACGCAGTTGGCTGCGGACTTGATCTCCTCGATGACCTTCTTCAGGCGCTCTTCGAACTCACCCCGGTACTTGGTGCCCGCCACCAGCAGGCCGATGTCCAGGGTCAGCATGCGCTTGCCGAGGAGCGTGTCCGGCACGTCGCCGGAGATGATGCGGTGGGCCAGGCCCTCCGCGATCGCGGTCTTACCCACGCCCGGCTCGCCGATGAGCACCGGGTTGTTCTTGGTGCGCCGCGAGAGGATCTGGATGACCCGCTCGATCTCGCGCTCGCGGCCGACGATCGGGTCCAGTTGCCCGGCGCGGGCCATGGCCGTCAGGTCGACGCCCAGCTGGTCCAGCGTGGGCGTGCGCACGGCGCGAGCGCCCGCGGCGGTCGCCTGGCCGCCACCGGCGGCCTGGCCACCCTGCGGCTGCGACTGGGCGAGGATGCGCTGCGTCTCCGCACGCACCCGCTCCAGGTTCACACCCAGGCTCTCCAGGACGCCCGCCGCGATGCCCTCGCCCTCCCGCACCAGGCCCAGGAGCAGGTGCTCCGTGCCGATGTAGGAGTGCTGCAGGCGGCGGGCCTCGTCCACGGCCAGCTCAATGACCTTCTTCGCGCGAGGCGTGAGGCCGATCTCGCCGGAAGCCTGGCGGTCGCCACGGCCGATGATGAACTCGACTGCCGAGCGAACCTTGTTCAGCTCGACGCCGAGGTTACCCAGCACCTTCGCGGCTACGCCGTCGCCCTCGCGGACAAGGCCCAGCAGCAGGTGCTCAGTGCCAATGTAAGAGTGGTTGAAGCGCTGGGCTTCCTCCTGCGCAAGCGTCAGGACTCGGCGAGCACGCTCCGTGAACTTATCGAATCGGTCGGCCATCGCAGGCTCCGTTCGTCATCCCTTGAATCAAGGCTATCACAGGGCCTCCCTGCGCTCTGTAGGGCAAG
>CAYTRA010000101.1:0-8194 GCA_964439675.1 uncultured Dehalococcoidaceae bacterium | reverse complement strand
CGGCGCCGCGGTCATCGGCCTCACGCTCTCCTTCTTCGCCCTGGCGCGGCTGATCCTCAACGTGCCGCTGGGCATCCTTTCGGACCGCTACGGGCGCCGGATGCTGCTGGTGTCCGGGCCACTGGTGACCTCGCTGGGGATGGTGGGGTCCGGGTTGTCGGGCGACATCTACCAGTTGCTGGCGTGGCGCTTCGTGGCGGGCGCCGGCTCCGCGATGTACATGACGGGCGCTCAGATCTACCTCGCCGACATCTCCTCGCCAGAGAACCGCGCGAGGTTCATCGGCACGAACCAGGGTGCGCTGCTCCTCGGCGTTTCGCTGGGGCCGGCGATCGGCGGGACAGTGGCGGAGTTCTGGGGGCTGCGCGCTCCGTTCTACGTCGTCGGGGCGTCAGCCCTCGTTGCGACGGTCTACGCGTACCTGCGCCTGCCGGAGACGCGCCACCTGGCCGAGCCGCCACCGCCACCGGTCGAGGTGGCGCCCGGCGAGAAGGCCCCGAGGCGTGCGTGGATCTCGTTCCTGGTGTCCCGGGACTTCCTCGCGGTGTCCGGGGTGACGCTGGCGATCTTCTTCACCCGCACCGCGTCGAGGCAGACGATCATGCCGCTGCTCGCGAGCGCTCGCCTGGGCTTCAGCGCCGGGTCGCTCGGCGTGCTGTTCACGGCGATGTCCGTGGTGAACATGCTGTTGATCGCGCCTGCCTCGTTCATCGCGGACCGGTACGGGCGGAAAGCAGCGATTGTCCCCAGCGGTCTGGTGACGGCGGCGGCGCTGCTGGCCATGGGCGGGTCGGGGACGACCGCACTGTTCGTGGGCGCCTCGATGATCCTCGCGGTCGGCACGGCGATCGCCGGGCCGGCGCCGGCAGCCTACGCCGCCGACATCGCGCCCCCGCACCTCCGAGGGCTGGGCATGGGCATGTACCGCTCCGCGGGCGACATCGGCTTCATGATCGGGCCGCCGCTGCTGGGCCTGGTGGCGGACGCGACCTCGTACGGGTGGGCGCTGGCCGTGAACGCCGTGCTCATCGGCGTCACGTCGGTGCTGTTCCTGGGCGCGCGGGAGACGGTCCAGCGCCGCGCGCGCGTCCGCTCCGAGGTGGCCGCGCGCGGGTAGGCGTCAGTCGCGCCAGATCGTCTCCAGGTAGTTCCGGCCCCGGGGGGCCTCCTCCACGAAGAAGTCCTCGACGGGATGCATCGTCCGCGTCGAGAGGTCAAAGATCGTGGGGAGGCGCGAGTGCTCGAAGTCGAGGGGAGCGCCGACCCTCGCGAGTTCCCCTCGCTGGTACTGGACGCCCATCAGGATGTGCTCCGCGTCTAGCCAGAGACCATCCGCATAGCCGCCAGCCGGGGCATCCTCCACCGAGACCGATCCGTTCTCGCCGATCCCCGCCCATCCCGACTCCTGACGGTTGTACCAGCGGACAAGGACACGACCGTCACCACTGGGTTCAACGTTCGCGACCTGAGCGCCCCTTCCGATACCGGAGTAGTCGAGCACTTCGTCGCCAGTCGCGTCGATGAGCGTCCCATCGGCGGTGTTCCAGGCCACCTGCCCATCCACCGACAACGGGAAGGAGTCCTCGAGGGCGCCCTCCGGGCGTGGCAGCACCTCACCGGACGGGTAGCGGACCACCTCGTCGGAGGAGTCGACGATGAAGACCTCCCCGTCACCCGTCGGCCCGAGGATCGCCCGCACCGGCCCCGGCTCTCCGAGTGACTGCCATGACCCGCCCCGGTCGAACGACTCGTAGAGGACGGTCGTGGTGCCTGCGTGCTGGCCCTCGTAGCCATTGCAGTTCGGGCGGCAGGTCGCCAGGTAGAGGTGCTCCGGGGCGTCGAGGTAGGCGGCAACGTGTACCTCTTCCTCGTCACCCTCGTAGAGCACGCGGCGGCCGCTCGCGTCGAACGTCTCGTAGGTGGAGTACTGCCCGCCGCATTGCCAGCATCCGGTACCGAGGACGAGCGTGACGTCTTCGGGTAGCGGCATGGGCTCGCCGAGCGTCCACGCCCGGTCGGGGGCGTCCGTGGGGCTCGAGGTGGGCGAGGCCGTGGCGGTGGGCGTTGGGGTTTCGGTTGCCACCGGGGTGGTCGTCGCGGTGGCGGTCGCGGTCGGCGTCGGCGTGGTCGTTTGGGTGGTGTCGCCCTCGGAGGTGCATGCGGCGAGGAGGACTACCGCGAGCGCGGCGAGGAGGGCCACGATTGCAGGGAGGTTCTTCATGCCTCGCACCGTACCGGACACGCCGCAGCCCCGCCTACCGCGGGATCGCGTCCCAACCGAGCGCCGAGGCAACGCGCGACTCCTCCTCCGGCGGGAGGCGGAGGAAGAGGGCGCTAGCCTCGGCGAGGGTGGTGGCGTCCGCGTCCTCGACGCCCGCTTCGACCTCGATGCGGCGGCCTCGGATGGCGGTGACGCGGGCACGGACGAGGAGCGGGCCGGTGGAGGGGACGGGGCGGCGGTAGCGGGTCTCCATCTTCGCGGTGACGCCGAGCGCGCGGGCCCTCGACCACATGGCCCAGGCCATCGCCTCGTCCATCAGGGTGACCAGCACACCGCCGTGGAGGACGCCCGGGAAGCCCTGGTCCGCCTCGCGAGGGTCGTAGCGACAGAGGATCGCGCCGGCCTCCGGGTCCGCATCCGGATCACGCTCGAAGCGCATGTGCAGGCCGTGAGGGTTGCGGTCACCGCAGGCGAAGCAGACCTGGTCGTAGTGCCGCGGGTCGAAGGCGTCCATCCGGGCAGGCTAGCCGTGCCGGACGCTGGCCGTGCCGGTCAGGAGGACCTCGCCGCCCTCGTCCGTACAGGTGACCTCGTAGGTGGCGACGCCCTCGGCGTCCTTCTTCAGGTCGGCGCGGGCGGTGACGGTGACGGGGGTGAGGGCGGGCGACCGCCAGCGCACCTTGATGCTGCCGCTCTCGGCCCACGCCATGCCGAAGCCCTGGGTCATGGCGTCCGCCACGAGGCCGAGCACGAGCATCCCGTGCGCCACGGGCTGGCCGAACGGGCCGGCATAGGCCTCCGGGGTCTCGCGGTGGATCGGGTTCGGGTCGCGAGCGGCCTCGGCGTACCGGTCCACGCGAGGCTGGTCGATCAGGCGGGTGACGGTGAGGGTGTCGGGGGCGGTCACGCGGACACTCCGTCCGGGAGCACCATGACGGAGATCTTCATCGTGGTCACGGGCGCGCCGTCCGCGTCGGTCAGAGACGCCTCGAAGGCGGCCATCACCGCGCCGCGGCGTTCCGAGAGCGCGCTGACGCGCATCTCCATCTCCAGCGGCTCGCCGATGCGCGCCGCGCGGTGCGACTCGTGCTCCTGGCCGGTGTGCATGACGCCCTTCGGGATGGCGACGGTGCTGAGGAGCGTGGCGATGGCGATGGTGTCGATGTAGATCGGCGGCACATGCTCCGCCCACGCCTCGGGCGCCTCGCCCGTGGAGTCGAGGTACGCCTGCACCTCCTCCGGGCCGATGGTCAGCGGGAAGCGCGTGAAGGCCTGACCCTTGACCAGGTCACTGAACTGCAGGGAGTGGGTCATCAGCCTCCGGCCAGACCAGGCGCCGTGCGAGCAGCGGGCGCAGTGGCGGCAACGCTGGTGGGAGCGCGCTCAGCCGGTCCGTCGTCGCAGTCCGTCTCGGCACCGCCGGTATCGGAGACGCCTCGGACGGTGGCCTCGGCGAGGTGCTCTCGCCCCCAGGCGGCGAGGGGGCCCATGGCACGGGCGAGGTCCAGGCCGGCCTCGGTGAGTTCGTACTCCACCCATGGCGGGTTCGCGGAGACGATCTCGCGACGCACGAGGCCGAGGTCCTCGAGATCCTTCAGGCGGTCTCGCAGCGTGCGCGAGTTGCACCCGCCAACGGTGGCCGCGAGGTCGTTGAAGCGCCGCTTGCCGCTGGAGAGTTCATAGACGATGCGCGCAACCCACTTCTGGCCGACGAGGGCCAGGGTGGCGCGGACCGGGCAGTAGCGGCCGTCTACGGTCAGGGTCAGCTTCTCGTCCATGTCACCAGCGCGCCGCCCAGGGCGTCCGTGGGCCGTGTGTGGGCCCCGACCGGGCAGGCCTCGCGCCTCCGTGGCACAACGTAGCGCGGCGCCCGGCGGGGTGCCACCCGCGCAGGCGCCGCGATTGTGTTGATGGAGCCCCGAGGGGCTGCGATGGACCCGGCCGGGTCAGGCAGCGATGTGCTGCTCGACCTCCGAGTGGTCGCGGGCATTGGGGATCTCGTTGTGGATGGCGTAGACGATCTTGCCGTCCTTGTCGATGACGAAGGTGGCGCGCTCAGCGGCGGCGGCCGCTTCGTTCCAGACGCCGTACTTCGTGGCGACTTCGCCCTTTGTGTCGGCGAGGAGGGAGTGCTTGAAGCCCTCCTTCTCCTTGAAGGCGGCGTGCGTGAAGCGGCTGTCCCGGCTGATGCCGTAGACCTTGGCGCCGCGCTCCATCCAGGAGTCGTAGTTGTCGCGGATCTCGCACATCTCGCCCGTGCAGATGCCGGAGAAGTCGAAGGGGTAGAAGACCAGCACGACGGGTTGGCCACGGAGCGCTGAGAGCGTCACCTTCTCGTTGTTTTCGTCCACAAGCGTGAAGTCCGGGGCCTCCTGGCCGACGTCAATCGCCACTGCGTGTCCTTTCGATGTTCGTAGGGGTGCGCATGCACACGAGAGCGAGGGCCCCCGCCGGCCTCAGTGTACCAACGGGGTCCCTCGTCGCTTCTACGACACTCTTGGCAATCAGGCCGCGCTACGGTGCCTGGATGTCGATCACGAGGCGCGCCGGGCCTGCCAGCTCGGCGATCCGGAACGGCTGCTCCGATTCGACGCCAATGAGCCAGACGGACATGCCCTCGAAGCCGCAGATCTCCTCGGCCTCCCGCACGACCTGGTAGTCGGTGGTGATCTCCAGCGGCTCGACGGTGCCCTGCCCGGTCTCCGGGTTGTACACGTAGCCTCGAGGCAGCGTGACGCGCAGGAAGGCGTTGCCCTCCGCCTCCGCCTGGAAGCCGGAGCCGCACTCCTGCGCTTCGCTCAGTTCGATGAACTCCACGCTGTAGCCGGGGACGCCATCCGCGAGGTCAATGCCGCCCGTGTCCAGTTCGTCCGTGAACTCCAGGACGAAGCGGTCGAAGCCCTCGTGGGACGCGATGCGCACGTCCGAGATGACGCCGGCGCCCTCGCGGTCCGTCTCGTCCACGGGGTCCGAGGCGAACGCACCGCCCACCTGTGCCGCGCCGCAGAGGACGGCGAACGGCTGGCCCTGCGGCAGGTCCTCCGGGAACGCAGCGTTCACGAAGTCCGGCGCTCCGGGGATGTAGGTGACGAACTCGCCGCCCTCCGTGATGGCGAGCGAGACCGGCTCGCATGCCTGCTCTCGGAGCGCGTCCACCACCTGCTCCGGGCTGGACGCGGTCTCCACCGTGAGCAGCGCGAAGCCCTCCGGCGGGACATCGCCGTCGATGACCCCGGGCTCCTGGGCCGCCGCCGGCGCGGCGGCCGCGAACAGTGCCGCCAGTGCCGCCAGCGCCAGGAGCGCGAGCAGCGGACGACGGATCAGCGTGTAATGACGCATCGTGATACCTCCTCGGTCGATCTGTGACACGGGAGGAGGGAGGCCGCAGCCTCCCCCCACCCGCTATCAGCCCGGATCAGATCCTACGCACAGCGGACGATGAATCCGGTGTTCGCGGCCAGGCTGGCCGGGAACGCCTCGTTCACGAAGTCCGGAGCGCCCGGGACGTAGACCACGAACTCGCCAGCCTCCGTGATGGAGATGCTGACGGGCGCGCAGCCCTGGGCGACCAGCCCCGTCAGCAACTGCGAGGGCGTGGCCGCCGCGCTCACCTGCAGCAGGCCGAAGCCGCTGGTGGGAATCTCGCCCACCACCAGGCCGTCCGTGCTGCCGTTGTCCTCCCCGGCGGCCGTGACGCCCTCCGGGAGCTCGTAGACCGGGATGTTCGCGAGGGCCAGGTCGCCCTCCGCGAAGCGGACGTTCGCAGCCTCATCAGACGTGTGGTAGCGGTAGACATGGTCGCCCGCGGCCACCCACACCACGTAGCCGTCCGTGATCGCCTGCAGGCACGACTCCGCCGGACCGCCCAGGCCGAGGCAGGAGTCCGTGAAGGTCACGTCCTCCACGCGCAGGACCTCCACCTGCTCCGCGGTCACGGTGCCGGCGCGCGCCGCGGCCACGGTGCGGACCTGCGTGGCCAGTGACTCCGGAAGCGTGTCGGCGTTGGACTGGAAGAGGGTGGCGCCGCTGGGGATCGGGTCCGCGGCGGCGTCTGCGACGTCGCTGGCGGCGATGCGCACGTCCGCACCGCTGTAGTCGGTGTGCACGCGGTAGGTCGCGCTGTCGGTGCTCGCCCAGACGACGAAGCCGCTCACGATCTGCTGAGTGCAGGCCGTGTCCTGTGTTGGCTGGATGCCCAGGCATCCGTTCTCCCAGACCACCTGCGCCGCGCGGTCAACGGTGACGGCGGAAGGGTCCACGGTCGCCTCCTGCGCCACGGCCGCGCGGACGGCAGTCTCCAGCGTCAGGGGGATCGAGGGCGCCTCGGGTGTTGCGGTTGGCGTCGGCGTGGGCGTCTGCGCCTCGACCGGCGCGGGAGCGAGGGCTACCGCGAGCGCGGCGAGCGCCAGGACTCCGGCGAGGATGGAGAGCCAGAGGTGTCGTGCCGACAGTCGTGCCGGTGTAGATGCTTCCAATCGTGTCTCCTTCGGGTTTGGGACGGCGTCCCGCACGGCGGGGGCCTCGCCCTCGCTCCGGTTCACCCTAGGAGGAGTGCTCTGCCGCGAGCGTTACTGTCGCTTCAACGCGCCTTGCATGCGGCTATCAATGGCGTGTCTACTCGCCGGAACTCGCAACATCTCCGGCGAGCGCACCCGAGCGCAGGCCCACCTCGCGGGGATCGAGGCGCCTAGATGAACGAGGAGTCGCCGACGACGGGCGCGTCCGGCCTCGAGGTGCCGGGCTCGAGCGATACGAGGTACTCGTGGATGGCGGCGGCGGCCCGCTGGCCGTCCGCGAGCGCGGTGACCACGAGGTCGGCGCCGTTCACGTCGTCGCCGCCGGCGAAGACGCCCTCGATGTTGGTCTGGAGCGTCTCCGGGTCCGCCACCACGCGGTTCCAGCGGTCGCGGGTCATGTCCGGAACCACGTCACCCCACTCGTCGTCCACGTTGTAGCCGATGGCCAGGATGAGCACGTCCGCCGCCAGGTCGAACTCACTGCCCTCGACGGGGCGAGGCGAACGACGGCCGGTCTCGTCCGGCTCACCAAGTTCCATGCGCACGCAGCGCAGGCCGGTGACGTGCCCGTCCGGGCCGACGAGGATCTCCGCCGGGCTGGCCAGGTACTCGAAGCGCACGCCCTCCTCGCGGGCATGGGTGCGCTCCTCCACGCGGCCCTGCATCTCCGCCTCCGTGCGGCGGTAGACCAGGGTCACGTCCCCGCAGCCGAGGCGGCGCGCCGAGCGCACGCAGTCCATGGACGTGTCGCCACCGCCCACGACCACGACATTCCGAGGCGTGCCGAGCGGCTGCTGGTAGTCCGCGGGGAGCGCCTCCGGCGGCAGGTTGGTGCGGACCAGGAACTCCGTGGCGCTGATCACCCCCGGCGCGTCCTGGTGCTCCAGGTCCAGCCGGACGCCCTCCGACGCACCGATGCCAACAAAGACCGCGTCCGAGGACTCGCGCAGGTCGTCCCAGGAGATGTCGCGGCCGACGCGGGTGTTGCAGCGCACCTCGACGCCCAGGGCTGCGAGGTCATGGAACTTGCGGTCCACGGCCGGCTTGTTCTGCTTGAAGTTCGGGATGCCGTAGCGGAGCACGCCGCCCGGCTGTGGCCACGCCTCGTACATCACCACCCTGTGGCCCAGCCGCGCGAGGCGTTCCGCCGCGCCGATGCCCGCCGGCCCCGTACCGACGATGGCGACGGTGCGGCCAGTCGGTGGGGCCACCTCCACGGAGGGGCCGCCGCCGTGTTCGCGCTGCCACTCCGTCACGAAGGTCTCGAGTTTGCCGATGCCCACGGGCAGCGCGTTCTTGCCGACGACGCAGTGGCCCTCGCAGAGGCGCTCCTGCGGGCAGAGGCGGCCGCACATCTCGGGGAGTTCGCTGGTCTCGCGGAAGACGTTGGCCGCGCCGTTGATGTCGCCCTGCTCCAGGAGCCAAAACGAGCCGGGGATGTCGTTGTGGACGGGGC
>CAYTRA010000100.1:0-8201 GCA_964439675.1 uncultured Dehalococcoidaceae bacterium | reverse complement strand
GTCCAGCGCAGGAGGGCCTCCAGCGCCTTCACCTCGCCTGACGCGGGGTCGACCTGCGGCTGGTAGGCCAGGTGCAGGTCGCGACGCTCCACCGCCAAGCGCAGGTCCGCCTCCAGCGCCAGGCGACGGCGCGCCGGGTCGTTGGCGTCGTTGGAGCCCATGCGGTAGCGGT
This sequence comes from uncultured Dehalococcoidaceae bacterium, assembly GCA_964439675.1. GTDB lineage: Bacteria > Chloroflexota > Dehalococcoidia > UBA2979 > UBA2979 > W-Chloroflexi-9. The sequence continues at coordinate 8,029 of CAYTRA010000100.1, read as the reverse complement.
TGCCGCCCTCCGCCTTCGCCTCGTGCAAGGCGGCGTCCGCGATGCGCACGAGCGTGTCGGCGTCGTCCGCGTGCGCGGGATAGAGGCCCACGCCGGCCGTGGCCGACACCTGGAGCACGTGACCATCGAGTTCGAACGGGGCATCGAACGCGGCGACCACTCGGCGCGCGGCGGCCTCTGCCGCCACGGAGTTCGTGAGGTCCGGACAGAGCACCAGGTATTCGTCCCCGGAGAAGCGCGCCAGCATGTGGCGGGGCGGCAACTGCGCCTGGAGGCGCTCCGCCACCGCCTTCAGCAGACGGTCACCCCAGGCGTGCCCGAGGGTGTCGTTGATCAACTTGAAGCGGTCCAGGTCCAGCAGCACCACGCCCACCTGCCGCTGCTCCGCCCGCGCATCGATGAGCGCGCGCTGCAGGTGGCGCTCGAAGAGGTCGCGGTTCGGGAGGCCGGTGAGGCGGTCGTAGTCCGCCATGCGGCGGATGGCCTCGGACGCGCGGCGCGCCTCGGTGAGGTCGCGCACCTCGATGAGGACGCCGGTCGTGCGGTCGCGCTCGCGGAAGGCGGCCAGCGAGACTTCGGCATCGATCAGCGCGCCGTTCTGGCCCACCAGTTGCACCTCGTAGTGGCTGGGGGCGGCGTCTGACCACGCGCGGGACGCCATCAGGGCCATCAACTGGTCGACGAAGGCGGGGTGCACGATCTCGCCCAGGGTGCGCGCCTGCATCTCCGCCGGCGTGTAGCCCAGGAGCGTCCGCAGCGCGTCGTTGGAGAGCACCAGTTTGCCCTCCAGGCTGACGAGCATGATGCCGTTCTGGGCCGCGTCCAGGACGCGTCGGAAGCGGGCCTCGCTCTCGCGGAGGGCGGTCTCCGCCGCCAGGCGCTCCGCCTGGTCACGGATGACGCCTCGGATGGCGGTGATGCGGCCCTCGCCGTCGCACATGGGCTGCAGGATGGTGTTCAGCGGACGCGTTGTCCCGTCCGGCAGGTACCAGAGGGTGGTCCACGACACCTGGGCGGTCGAGGAGCGCCGCGGATCCAGGGGCGGCATGGCGTCCTGCGTGAACTCCGTGATGTGCTTGCCGCGCATGTCCTGCGCGTCCGTGCCGAGCACGCGCCTCGATGCGCGGCTTGCCCACGTGAAGACGCCGTCCGGCGACGCCTCGAACAGCACGTCCGGCAGGTTGCGGGTGATGTAGCGGAGCAGGTCGGCCTGGCGCTCCACGAGGTTGCGTCGGCGGATGGTCTCCTCAAAGACCACGAACGCGCCGATGAGGCAGGCTAACGCGGAGAGTTCCACCAGCAACCAGTAGCCCGGCCCCATGGCGAAGGCGAGCAGAGACGCGCCCAGCGCGCCGAGCAGCGTGGACAGCCAGGCAGCAGGCAGCAGCCAGCGAGTGGAACCTCGGATGGGGCACCTCCTGGACGCAGGTTGTGCCGGGATCATCGGTCAGGAGGGGTGTCCTCCGCAGGCGCGGGAGGCCAACGCAGTAGATCGAACGGTCGCCGCTCGTATCATCCGGTGATGGCAAGACACGGAGGCGACGGCAGCGCTGACCCTGCTCCCTCCGCGCGCCCCGAACCCTTCCGCCTCCGGTCGCTCGGGCTGTCCGTCTATCTCCCGACCTTCCTGTTCGCCGTCGGCCAGGGCGCCGTCCTTCCCACCATCCCGCTGTTCGCGGAGAGCCTCGGCGCGTCGGTGGCCCTCGCGGCGGTGGTGGTGGGGATGCGCGGCATGGGGACGATGGTGTTCGACGTGCCGGCGGGGGTGCTGGTCAGCAAGTTCGGCGACCGCTACGCGATGGTGATCGGCACGCTGGCGCTGGCGTTGGTGGCCGTGGGCGCGTCCTTCAGTACCTCCGCGCTGATGTTCGGCGCCTTCGTCTTCGTCATGGGCTGCGCGTGGTCGATCTGGCTGCTGGCGCGCCTCTCCTACGTCAGCGAGCAGGCGCCCCTCGAGGTCAGAGGGCGTGCCCTCTCCCTCCTCGGCGGGGCGAACCGCATCGGGAACTTCGTGGGGCCGATCCTCGGCGGCGCGATCGGCGTGGCGGTGGGGCTGGAGTACGTGTTCTGGCTGCAGGCGGGCCTCGCGATCGTCGCCAGCGTGCTGATGTTCGTCCTCATCCGCGACGGCGACAGCCCCGAGGTGCACGACGGCTCGCTATACGCGCGGGTGGCCTCGGTGGTGGTGGAGCACCGCAAGGTGTTCATGACGGCGGGCGCGGCGGTGATCTGCCTGCAGGTGCTGCGCAATTCGCGGCAGGCGGTGATCCCGCTGTGGGGCTCGCACGTGGGCCTCGACGCGGCGCAGATCGGCCTGGTGATGGGCCTCTCGTCCGGCATCGACATGCTGCTTTTCTACCCCGTGGGCTCGATCATGGATCGCTATGGCCGGAAGTGGGTGGGCGTGCCGTGCCTGGCCGTCCTGGCCGTGGCAATGATGATGATCCCGCTCACGGACTCCTTCACCACGCTGATGCTGGTGGGCCTGCTCTCCGGCTTCGGCAACGGCATGGGCTCCGGCATCGTCATGACGCTGGGCGCCGACTTCTCCCCCGCGAGGGGACGCGGCGAGTTCCTGGGCGTCTGGCGCTTGATCGGCGATATCGGTACAGCCGGAGGCCCGTTCGTGCTCGGTGGCCTCGCCGCGGCGCTCTCGCTGGGTGCGGCGACGGTGGCGACGGGGGGCATCGGCCTCGCGGGCGCGGCGATCATGTACCTCTGGGTGGCGGAGCCACTGAAGCAGCCAGCCACCCTCGCGACCGCCGAGCGCGGTCCGGTGCGTTGAGGGCTCCCCCTACTCCGGCGTAGCCGCGTCCTCGATCGGCCCGAACTCAGCGACCTGCTCCTCGATCGCCCGGCGGTCGCCCACCAGCACGATCGGCATGCCCGCGGGATCGAGGTACGCCTGGGCCAGTCGTTGCACCTCGGCGGGCGTCACCTCGCGGACCTTCGCGACGTAGGAGGCGGAGTAGGAGGCGTCTAGGCCGTGGAGGTCCAGGAACTCCAGGTGGTTGAGGATGCCGCCGGGCGTGGCCTGGCGGATGACGAAGGCTCCGGCCACGTAGTTCAGGATCCCGGCCAGTTCCTCCTCGGACGGCGGCTCAGCCCTCAGCCGGTCGATCTCGCCGAGGATCTCGCGCAGCGAGGCGCCGGTGACGTTGGTGGTGACATCTGCCGCCTCCACCCAGTACGCGTCCCCGGGCCTCGATGACACGGACGACCGAGGCGAGTACGTGTAGCCCTTGTCCTCCCGGATGTTGAGCGTGATGCGCGAGTAGAACGACCCGCCGAGGAGGGCGTTGAGGACCTCGAACGGGACATAATCCGCATGGCCGGGGGCCGGCACGGGGCGGCCCACCTGCAGCGTCGTCTGTTCCGCGCCGGGGCGGTCGACCACGCGCACCACGCGCGAGGTCGCGACTTCCGCCGGCGCCACCGAGGATGCCCGGCCCTCCCCCCAGCCTCGGAAACCGGCTCGCGCGGCCTCCAGCACGGCGTCCTCGTCGAAGCGGCCGGCGACCATCAGGCGGGCGTTCGACAGGCCGGCGTGCTCCGACCAGAACGTGCGGGCGGCCTCCACGTCCAGGTTGCCCAGCCCCTCCGCCGTCGGCAGGATGCGGCCGTACGGGTGGTCGCCGTAGAGCGCGCCCCGGAAGCCCGCGTGCGCGAGCCACTGCGGCTGCGATCCCGCGATATCGAGGGAGCGCGCCAGGTCCTCCAGCAGTCGCTTCGCCGAGTCCTCCGGGAATCGAGGCGCCCTCGCGAGTTCCGCGAGCAGCGTCACGGCGGCGGGCGCGTTCTCTGAGGGCACTTCCGTGCTGATGGTGGTGGTGTGTTCGTCACCGCCGACCTCCAGGCGCCCACCGAGCGCGGCGAGGGCGCTCGCGAAGGCCTCGGCGTCGCGCTCCTCGGAGCCCTCGCGGAGGTAGTCGTGCACCAGGCGGTCAAGCCAGGTGCGGCCCTCCGGTACATCCGCCGAGCCGGCGCGCACCACCACGCGGATCGCCGCCACGGGGACGACGCCGGCGGAGACCAGCGTCGCCGTCATGCCTCCCTCGAGGGTCTCGATGCGCCTCGCCGGGAGGGCGGAGGACTCCAGCGGTGGCACCTCCGGCCGGGGGTGACTGGTGGGCTGGGTCATGACGCCGCTCCCGCTTCCAGGGCCAGGATGTTCCGGTTCGTAGGCCGCAGGTACTCCTGCGCTGTGCGCAGCAGGATCTCCGGCGTGAGCGAGGCGAAGCGCGCGTCGATCTCGTTCACGCGGGACGCATCGCCCTCCAGCAGTTCGAACACGGCCAGGAGGTCCGCGATGCCGAAGCGCGGGTACGGGCCCTCCGCCATCGTGCGCAGCAGCCCGGAGCGCGCCTTCGCCCGCAGGCGGTGGACCACCTCCTCGGACAGGGGCTGCTCCAGGAGCGGCGTGATGACGGTGTCGTACGCCTCGATGAGCGCGTCCACCGTGACGTCTGTGTCGTGGATGAGGGTGGACGTCCAGAGGAGCGGGGTCTGGGCGTTGTGCATGTGGCCCAGGAAGTTGATGCCGCCGTCCACGTCGCCGGTAAGGCCCCGCTTCAACACCAGTTCGCTGTGGAGCAGCGAGTCCTCGCCGTTGGCCAGCAGTTGGTTGAGCAGGCCCATCGCGTAGTACTCCGGCGTCCCGCGCTCCGGCACGTGGTACGAGACCGCGAGGGCCGGCCGGGCGGCGAGCGGGTCCACGTACGACCAGCGCTTCTCCTGCTCCTGGCGCGGCTCGCTCAGGTCCGGCGCCGCCGGCGCCGGGGCGGCCGGGATGTCCTCGAAGTAGCGCCTCGCGAGGTCGAGCGCGTTGCCGGTGTCGATGTCGCCGACGACGACGAGGACGGCGTTCGCCGGGGAGTAGTAGGAGTCGAAGAAGGAGCGGACGTCCTCCAGGCTGGCGGCGTCCAGGTCTTCCATGTCCCCGTAGCCGTTGTGGCTGTTGTGCCAGTTCTCGTAGGCGCGGGACTGCATGTCGAGCCACGGGAACGAGCCGTAGGGCTGGTTGGTGACGTTGACGCGGATCTCGTTCTTCACCACGTCCCGCTGGTTGTCCAGTTCGGCCTGGGTGATGACGGGGCCGCGCATGCGGTCGGCCTCCATCCACAGCGCCAGGTCCAGGGCGTTGGAGGGCATCACCTCGAAGTAGTTGGTGAAGTCGTAGCGGGTGGAGCCATTCAGCGTGCCGCCGTTCTGCTGCACCAGCCGCACCAGTTCCATCTTCCCCATGTGGGGCGAGCCCTGGAACATCAGGTGCTCGAACAGGTGCGCGAAGCCCGTGCGGCCCGGAGGTTCCAGGCGCATCCCCACGTGGTAGTACACGGCCACGCACACGATGGGGGCGGACCGGTCCTCCGAGAGCACCACGCGCAGGCCGTTCGCCAGCCGGTGCCGCTCGACCGGGATGTCGAGCGCGAATGCGGGCATCGAGGTCATGGCGAGGCCTCTCCAGGCTCTGAGCCGGGCAGGAACCGGCCGGTTTCCGGCCGAAACGAGTGATCAGCATACCCATCGAAGCGGGAGGGGTTGGCACGAGAACGTGATGGAGTCGAAACGGCCTCTACGGTCGTCGGTGATAATGTGTCTTGTATGGACACCGCGACGAGGGCAATCCTCGTAGCGAGCGGGGCCGCGGCGGCGGCCGGACTCGCAGGCCTCGTGGCCGCGCCCTGGTACTACCAGCCCCGCCCGCTCACCCGCGCCATGCAGCGCGCCTGGCCCGACGTCATCTTCGAGGTCGAGACGGACGAGCCGGCCTTCGCCCTCACCTTCGACGACGGCCCGCACCCTCCGTACACGGAGGCGGTGTTGGACACCCTCGCCCGCTACGACGCGCGCGCCACCTTCTTCGTCATGGGCGAGCAGGTGGAGCGCTACCCGGACCTCTTCCGCCGCATCCTGGACGAGGGCCACGAGGTGGCCAACCACTTCTACGACGACCGCCCCACGCTCCGCCTCTCGGACGACGCGATCGTCGAGTCGCTCGAACGCACGGAGAGGGTCCTCGGTGATGCGAACGTGTCGAGGCTGGTGCGCCCGGCGAGCGGGTTCACGCGGGTGAGCACGCGCGAGCTGCTGCGCGAGCGTGGCTACACGCTGGTCATCGGCTCCGCATACACCTCGGACTGCACGAAGCCGCCGAGGGCGTACATGCGCTGGGCGTTCCGGCAGATGCTGGAGCCCGGCCGCATCCTCATCCTGCACGACGGCCGCAAGGAGCGCTCCCGCACGGTGGACGTGCTCCCGGGCGTGCTGGAGGATGCTCTGGCAGCGGGGTTGCGGCCGATGACCGTGACGGACCTGCTGTCACGCCGCTCCGCGCAGCCGGCCGCCTGACAGCCCCTGCCGCTGACGCTCAACACGCTTCTCGCTAGTCTCCACTTCCGCAGTCCTGCGGATGCGTTCGTCTGACCGAAGGAGACGCGCTATGAACGTGCTGCAAGCGAGCGAGTTCAAGAAGTTCCTGCTCCGTGGGAACGTGGTGGAGCTGGCCGTCGGTGTCCTGATGGGCATCGCGTTCAAGTCAGTTGTGGACTCGTTGGTCGCGGACATCTTCACGCCGCTGGTGGCTGCCATCATCGGTGAGCCGGACTTCTCGGCGTTGTCGGTCAGCGTGAACGGCTCGGCGATCACGTACGGCAACTTTCTGAACGTGCTGCTGTCGTTCGCCATCACGGCTGCGGTGGTCTTCTACTTCATCGTCCTGCCGGTGAACCGGGTGATGTCGCGCTTCCGCGCGGCGCCCGGGACGCCGGAGCCGACTACCCGAAAGTGCCCGTTCTGCTGGACCGAGATCCCGAACCAGGCCACGCGCTGCGCGTCCTGCACGTCCGAGGTGGAGCCGGTCACGGCTGCTGCTGTCTGACCCCGGCTCGCCAGCCCTGGTCAGCCGAGCACGTCGAGGAGCGCCGTCTCGACCTCCTCGCGGGGCGCGAAGCCCTCGAAGCGGGCGGCCACGCGGCCGTCTGCGTCCACCACGAACGTCCACTCGTCCGTGTGGATGCCCCACTCTTCGAGGACGGGTGTGCGCCGGGCGAGGGAGAGGTCGCCTCGGATCTCCGTGGGGTTCTCGTACAACTCCACGTGGATAAAGTCCGCGCGGTCGCCGTACTCGGCGGCGAGTTCGCTCGTGACCTCCACCTGCGGCCCGCACAGCGCATTCGTGCAGAACGCGGGCGACGCGAATGTCACGACGAACGGCCGCCCGGCTTCGAGGGCGTCCGCGATGCTGAGGTCGTAGAGCACCGGATCCGGCTCGCTCGCGGTCGTGAGTTCCTCGATGGGCGTGTTGGCCACCGTGCGGCTCGCGCTGGCGGGGGCCTCCGAGCCCACGGCGGGCGCGACCGGCTCGGCCGCCACCTCCACCGGGAACAGCACCTCCGCCACCGTGCCGTCTGGTCGAGGCACGGAGGCCTCAATGGCCCAGAGTCCGGGCTCATCGAAATTCAGGGTGCCCGTGTAGATGCCGCGCCCGCCCTCCGGGAACGGCTGGAAGCCGAGCGATGCCTGCTCGCCAGGCTCGAACTCCTCGTCGCTGTCGCCGTAGAAGCGCGTCTCCACGTTTAGCGCCGGGAACGCGATCAGTCCCTCGCGGTCGAAGAGGGCGAACGAGACTCGTGAGGCGCCCGCGCCCAGGTCCGGCGTGCCGAAGACCACCGTGAGGCCTGACGCCTCGTCCTTGTAGGTGGGGTAGCCACCGGAGAACGGGTCGTCCACCCACGTCGCCGCACCCTCGATGGTCGGGCGGCCGCCCTCGTCGCCGCCGCACGCCGCGAGGGCGACCGCGAGTACGAGCAGCGCGACGAGAGCCAGCGGCGCAAGTCGGGGCACAAAGCGGAGTAGCGTCACGGGCCCTCCGTGTACGCGCCAAAGGTGACGGCGTAGATCGAGAAGCCCTCGGCGTTAATGACGGGAAGCGAGGCGCGATTCCAGGACGACAGCTCGCCTTCGACGATCTCCCGCTTGATCTCGAGCCCGACGAGCAGGAAGAAGATCGCCATCAGCCCGTCGTTGA
>CAYTRA010000099.1:0-8206 GCA_964439675.1 uncultured Dehalococcoidaceae bacterium | reverse complement strand
GAGTGGCTGGAGGGCAACATCGACTGGGCGGTCTCCCGCGAGCGCTACTGGGGGACGCCGCTGCCGATCTGGGTGTGCGAACTGTGCGACCACCAGGAGGTGATGGGCTCGTACGAGGAGTTGTTCGCCCGCGCCCTGCCGGGCACGGCGGATGGCCTGCGTCGGACCAACGAGCAGGGCGTCGTCGAGATCGACCCGCATCGGCCCTACATCGACCGCGTGGAGTTGGGGTGCCCTCAGTGCGGCGGGTCGATGAAGCGCACGCCGGAGGTGGCGGACGCGTGGTTCGACTCCGGAGCGATGCCGTACGCGCAGTGGCACTACCCGTTCGAGAACGAGTCGACCTTCGACGAGCGGTTCCCAGCGGACTACATCTGCGAGGCGGTGGACCAGACGCGCGGGTGGTTCTACACGCTGCACGCGCTGGCCACGCTGTTGAACCGCACCGAGGACGTGCCAGAGGGCATCTCGTTCCAGAACGTGATCTGCCTGGGGCACATCCTGGACGGCGACGGCCAGAAGATGTCCAAGTCGCGCGGGAACGTGGTGGACCCGTGGACCGTGCTGGACTCGCAGGGCGCGGACGCGACGCGGTGGTACATGTACACCGCGTCGCCGCCCGGCAACTCGCGACGCTTCTCGCTGGAACTGGTCGCCGAGGCGCAGCGGCGGTTCATGTCCACGCTGTGGAACACGTACTCGTTCTTCGTCACGTATGCGAACACAGCGGACTTCGACCCCGCCTCGACGCCGCCGGCGCAGCGGAATGAACTCGACCGCTGGGTGCTGAGCGAACTGCACCACACGGTGCGCGATGTCACGGCAGCCCTCGACGAATACGAGCCGTCCGACGCCGCCCGCCCCATCGAGGCCTTCGTGGAGCAGTTGTCGAACTGGTACGTGCGGCGCAGCCGGCGTCGGTTCTGGCGCTCCGGCGATGACATCGACTCGCAGGCGGCGCTGCACACGCTGTACGAGTGCCTGGTGACGGTGGCGAAGTTGATCGCGCCGTTCACGCCCTTCCTCGGCGAGGCGTTGTACCAGAACCTCGTCGCCGGACGCGTGCCGGATGCTCGCGACTCCGTCCACCTGGCGGACTGGCCCGAGGCGGACGAGGCGGCGATCGACCTGCAGTTGTCGGCGGACATCGCGCTGGTGCAGCGCATGGTCTCGCTGGGCCGGGGCGCGCGAGCGAAGGCGAACGCGAAGGTGCGGCAGCCGCTGGCCACCGCCATCCTCGTGCCTCGCAACGCGCAGGAGGTGGAGCGCCTGCGGCCGCTGGTGGACCAGGTGGCGGAGGAACTGAACGTGAAGGCCGTGGAGGTCGTGGACGACCCGGGCGACCGCATGACCTACACGCTGCGGCCGAACCTCCCGGTGCTGGGTCCGAAGTACGGCCAGCAGGTGGGCGCCATCCGGAAGGCCCTCGGCCAGGCCGACCCCGCCGAGGTGGTGCGCCTGATGCGCGCCGGCGAGCCGATCCCGGTGGGAGAGTTCACGCTCACGGCCGCGGAGGTCCTGGTCACGGTCGACTCCTCCGAGGGCTGGTCCGCCGCCGAGGAGTCCGGCTACGCCGCCCTGGTGGACACGCGCATCGATGAGGCGTTGCACCTCGAGGGCCTCGCCCGCGAGGTGGTGCGCCGGGTGCAGGACCTGCGGCGGGAGGCGGGCCTGGACGTGTCGGACCGTATCCAGGTGACGTGGAGCACCCCGGACCCGCTGTTCCAGCGCATGCTGGACGCGCACGGGGACTACATCGCCGGCGAGGTGCTAGCGCTGGGAATCGCCGAGGCGGAAACGCCCTCGGACGTCACGCGGTTCGAGGGGGACCTCGAGGGGGTGTCGGTGACGCTGGGGGTGGTGAAGGCGTAGAGGGTGTGCGGGGCCGTTCGTGCTGAGCCTGTCGAAGTACGAACGACTATCTCGACATGGGGACACTCCGAGTGGGGAGTGACTTCCCCCACCCCAACCCTCCCGCGCGAGGGGGGAGGGGGACAGAGGGCAGAGCCGAGCAGGGAAGAGGCCCGGGCGGGAGCCCGGGCCTCTTCGTCGCCCTCACGCGAGGTCGATGCGGACTAAGCGTCCTCGCGGTGCGGGTTCTCAAGGCGGAAGAAGTTGCTGGTGGTGCCGTCTGAGAGGTGCTCCTGGTAGATGAAGTTCAACTCGCGCTCGTCGAACGTCTTGAACCAGTCCTCCCAGTTGATCTCCTCCAGGCTGTCGTTCTGCTCGTTGAAGTCGAAGCGGAGGACGCCGGCCCGGCCATCGTGCTCGGTGCCGGGGACGGTGGCCGGGCGGGCGTCGCGCATCTCTGCCCACTGCTTGATGACCTGGTGCTCGCGGGTGATGAGCGTCTGTCCGGGGTACTGCTCGTGCTGGTCTGCTGCCTGGACGTAATGGCGGCTTTCGACCTTCTCTTCGGGGCGGTCCTTCGTGCGTTCCTGCTCGGCCACGGCGTCCTCCTCTCGGTGTCGGGCTTCCCTGTCCGAATGCCGATTGTCGAGGGCTTCTCCCGAGCCCCACGCTGCGCCGCGAGGCGTTGCGCGGTCGCACTTCGCGGCGAGCGCTGATCGCAATCACATTGCAGAGCGATCCGGCCCGCGCGTTCCGCGTTCCGGGCGGTCAGGGGGTGACGGGCTCTAGCGTGACGCGCGCCTCGTCCTCTTCGCCGGGGTTGAGGACGAGCTCGAGGCCGGTGGAGGACTCGGGGACGCGGAAGCGCAGGGCGGACTCGGCTGTGCTCGCCGGCTCGCGAGGCGTGTACCAGGCTTCGTCCAGGTTCTCTGGCTCAAAGATGTTTCCCTGCTCGTCTCGGAGTTCGACGGGCGGAGTCCGGCCGGCGTCGCCGAGCGGACGCACGGCGTTCTCGATGGTGGTATGGACGACGAGGAGGTCCTCGCCGGCGTGCTCCGGGCCTCGCTCGTAGCCGCGCACCGTGAACATCAATTTGCCCACCAGCACGGGTTCGCCCTCGGGGCGGTCGACGGGGCCGCCGTTGGGGCTCATCCGGCCCACACCACGAGGACGAGCCACACGAGCATGACGATGAGGACGAACCAGAGGATGTCCGCCCAGTACCACCATGGGTCGTTCGAAGTCTGGTCGTGCGCGGCGTCCACGCGCACGCTCAGGTCGCTGACGTCGGTCTGCTCGTATCGGCCGGCTCGGCGCCGTCGGTAGACGGAGGGGTAGGGGGCGCCCCATCGGGGGACGAGCCAGACGAGCGGCAGCACGAAGAACAGCGCGAAGATCGCGAGCCAGATGCCGAGGAACCACATGCTGGGAGCGTCCCGCCGAGGGCGCACGAAGGCGTTGTGTGGTCGCTCGGGCTCGTTGCGGGGGTCTTGCAGATCAAGTTGGGTGCGCGGAGGGCAGAGGGCGCCTGTCGGCGCACCCCCCGTACCAAACATACCCCACAAGGGGGGTAGGGGGCGGGGTCGGAGGGGTTCGGGTCGGCCGTGGCGGGTGTGCCGCGTGCGCGAATCATGCTGCGGATAGGGCCAGCGTGCTCAGTTGCCCTGGGACCACTCTTGCCAGGCCTGCACTTCGGCTTCCGACCATTGGACGGTGAGTGCGGGGACCTCCGCGACCTTGCCGAAGCCGCAGGCGCCGGGGTTGGGATCCGTGGCGATCTCGCTGCCCTCGAGCGAGCGGACGGGCTGGTGGGCGTGGTAATGGGCGGCGTCACAGGCGTCCGCGGGGGCGGAGATGAACTGCTCCACCGGGAAGTGCTCGCCGTCCAGCACGAGGACGTCCACCTCGACGGTCGGGCCGGCGGGCGTCGAGGTGGGCGTGGCGTCGGTGGCGGTCGGCGTGGGGGTGCGCGGGTCGGTCATGGGGGTGGGGGTGGCGTCCGCGGCGAGGCAGCGGCCGCGGGCGACGTAGTCGTCGCGGTTGGGGACGACGCCGGAGGTCTCGGGGTTCTGATTGCCGTCCAGGAAGATGTCGGCGGGGGACTTCGCCTTCGCCTGGTTCACCGTGACCGTGTACTCGCCGGGCTCCTCCGCGGTGACCTGCGTGGTGATGATGGAGTCGAACTGCCACTGCGCGTCCACCTCGACGACGGCGCAGCCGGTGATCGTGACCACCTCGTTGGGGCGTTCGGAGGTCTTCATGATGGCGTCGAAGCCCACGAGGATCGCCGCCTCGCCGCCGACGTGGATGTCAGGGAGTCGGGCGGCGGTCACCTCTGGCGACAGCACGGTGTCGCCGTCGGGGCTGCCATCGGTGTAGCGGAAGCCGGCGCTGAAGCCGCCCTGCCCCCAGGCGAGCGTGGCGGAGCGGAAGGCGCCCTGGCCGTCCTTGCCGGACCAGCGCTGCCACAACTTCTCGCTGTCCCCCCGGGCGATGTTGCCCGTGGTGGTGACGTCGTACCCGAAGAACTCGCGCGCGCCGAAGGCGGCCGCCAGCGCGATGCCCTCGCAGGAGGCGGAGTGGACGATGGTGTCGTTGCTGCTCCAGTAGTGGCGAATGCCGGCCGGAGTCAGGCTGAGCCACCACGCCGCTGCCTCCCCAGCCTGACGCCACCACCGGTAGAGGCCGCCGTCCACGCGCCCCTCCCGCAGGCTAGCGTGATAGCGCGCCGCCTCGATGTCGTCGGTGAAATGCGCCACCGAGAGCGAGTTGGGCGAGGAGTGCGTGACGTTGTAGAGGGCGCCGCTCCGGCTGGTCGCCGCGAACGCACCGATGGTCTTGGGGTTGTAGTAGACCAGCGCCTCGTAGCCCTCCGCCTGGATCGCATCGAAGTACGGTTCGGCGTCGTGTCCGCCAAGGGCGGTGAAGATCATCGCGAAGCCCTGGCGCTTGCCGGGCGTCTTCGCCGCGCCGGCCGCGAGGTGCCCCGGGGCGTCCGCGTCCAGGTCCGGCCCGGTCACGGCGGCGATGGGGTGTGTGCCGTCGCTCGCACGGTCCATGCGCGCGGCGGTCGCGTAGTCCTCGAGGCTCGGCGGGGTGCCGCCCTGCTCCTCGATGAGCGCGGGGGCGGTGAGGAGTGCGGTGAGCGCGGCATCCTTCGCGCTGCCGCTGAGCGCCAGCGCCGATGCCAGGGACGCCTCGAAGGCCGCCACCTCCGAGGCGGGCACGAGCAGCGCGACGCCGGTGGAGGACGCGACGATGCCGCCGCCCTCCGCGAGGTGCGCCCGCCAGCGGTCTGCAACCCGCCCAGCGAGTTCTTCGCCCTGGTCCGGCTCGATCGGTCGGCCTTCCTGGTCGGGGACTTCGTATTGCAGGGCGGCGGTTACCCCATCGGCGTCCGTGACCTCGATGCGGAGCGGGTCGTCCAGCCTCGCGACCTGGGGCGCGGCGGGGTGTGCCTGGAGGAACGCGAGCGCCGCATCCAACCCGGCATCGCCGTCGCCGGCGTCCGAGGACACGCGTGCTGCCTGCTCCACGATGGCGAAGACATCGTCCGAGGCGGCTGTAGCACCGGGCGTGCTGGTGTTCACCGGCACGCCCAGGGACTGCGCGAGGACGCCGTTGACGCGCACGTCCGCGCCGTCCCGGGTGACCTCGAACGGTGGGTCGAGGCGCTGGCCGTCCACGATCACCAGGCCGCCCTCGGCGCTACTGCTGCCGCTCGGCAGGAGGGCGTAGACGGCGAGCGCGATCAGGACGAGGAGCGCGACCCCGCCGGCCGCGGCGAGGACGAGGCGTTGGGACGACATGCGTGACTCCGACCCCAGCGTCACGAAGGAGTGCGTCGTGAATGCTGCATGTGATAGCGCTTGCGAACCCCTGACGGCAAGGGGGATCGGGCTACCCGGATGCATCCGCCTGCTGGGCAGGAGACTCGTCAGCCCGTGAGGTGCGAGCGGCCGTCGGTGACGCCTCGACGCTTCGGGCGGCCGGCTCTTCCTCCGGGGGCTCCTCTTCCTCCGGGACCATGAAGAGGCCCTGGAGGAACGCGAGGGCGGCGTGCTTCCAGTCGCCCTGATTGCGCGTGCCGTGCCGCGGCTCCGCGTGCAGGACGTGCGGGATCTCCGCTGCCACTTCGCCGCCAAAGATGAGGATGTTGGAGGCCAGGTAGACCCAGAACAGCAGGATGATCACGGACGCGAGCGAACCGTAGATCGACTCGTTGAAGAAGTGCTCCAGGTAGAGGCCGAAGCCGCCCTTGAGCGCCTCGAAGGCCAGCGCGGCGAGCAGGGCGCCCGGCCAGATGTATCGGAACGGCTGTGCGCGGTTGGGGGCGATGCGGTAGAGGGCGACGATGGCGATGAAGGTCATGGTCAGCGGGATGAAGAAGACGCCCACGTCCCAGGTCCATGAGAAACGCCCGTCCAGCAGGCCGTAACGCTCGTCCAGTTCGCGCTCGAAGAAGCGCACGCCCGCGGAGAGCACGATGCCGCCGACCAGCGGGATGCCGATGACGGGCAGCAGCACGAAGTCCACCAGTTTCGCGCGCAGGATGGGACGGCGCGTGCGCACCTCGAAGACCACGTTCATGGCGGAACGGATGGCTGCCGAGAGGGCGCCCGCGGACCAGATAGCGCCGAGGAACGACACGATCGAGACGGTGGGGCCGAGGTCAGCGGCGGAGCCGATCATCTGCTCCACGGTGCTCTGCTCCAGCGGCACGTAGTCCGTGATGCCATCCAGCACCCGCGCTTGCACCTCGGCGTCTCGCAGCACGATCCCGAAGATGGAGACCACGAGGAGCGTGAGCGGGAACAGGGAGAAGAGCGCGTAGTAGGAGATGGAGGCGGCCAACTGCGTGCCGCGGTCCTCCGTGAAGTTGGAGGCGGCCCGTCCCGCCACGTGGAATGCGAACGAGTACCAGGGAGGGCGCTGCGCGGGCGCGGGCGGAGTCTGCACGCGTCCCTCCTCCCGCTCATGGCCTCGATGTTGCGTGCGCGCGCGCCTCGATCCTCCTCGACCGAGCCGCCTCGCTGTCCCATCCTAGCGACAACGGGCTCGTGGTACGGAGCCATGCAACGGGCCGAGGGATGGGCGATGACTGGCGAACGGCTGACGCCGCAGCGGATCGGGTACCGGCGGGTGGTGGTGAAGGTGGGCTCCAACGTGCTCACCGGGGGCACGGACGCCCTGGACGCCGCCACCATGGCCCACCTGGTGGAGCAGGTCGCGCACCTCGGCGAGCGCGGCGTCGAGGTGATCCTTGTGACCTCGGGCGCTATTGCGGCCGGGCGTCAGCGGCTGCGCACGTACCGCGAGGCGCGCCGCCTGGCTCAGCGTGACGCGGAGTCACGGCAGGCACTGGCGGCCATTGGCCAGTCGCGCGTGATGGCCTTCTGGGACGAACTGTTCGAGCAGCGCGAGACGCCCATCGCGCAGGCGCTGCTGACGCGCCGCGACCTGGCGGACCGGCTGGGCTACCTCAACGCGCGCAACACGCTGCTCACCCTGCTGGACCTACGAGTGGTGACCATCGTCAACGAGAACGACGTGGTCTCCGTGGAGGAGATCAGCGACTCCAAGATCGGCGACAACGACAACCTGTCCGCGCAGGTCGCCAACCTGGTGGACGCGGACTTGCTGCTGATCCTCACGGACATCGCCGGCCTGTACACCAAGGACCCCTCCAGGGACGCCACGGCGCGCCTCATCGAGGAGGTGCCGCGCATCGATGACTCGATCGTGGCGGCGGCGGCCGGTACGCCGGGCGCCCGCGGCACGGGCGGGATGGCGACGAAGGTGCAGGCGGCCAAGATCGCGACGAGCCACGGCGCGCACGTGGTGCTCGCGGACGGTCGCGCTCGCGACATCGTGTTGCGGGTGGTGGCGGGCGAGCCGGTGGGCACCCACTTCCTGCCGACAGGCGACAAGGTGGAGAGCCGCCGGCGGTACCTCCTCTCCGGCCTGCAGGCTCGTGGCAGCGTGGTGGTGGACGCCGGCGCGGCCACGGCGCTCCTCGCGGGGGGCAAGTCGCTGCTTCCGGCTGGCGTCACCGCCTGCGACGGCACGTTCGCCCGAGGCGACGTGGTGCGCGTGTTCACCTCGGACGGTGTGCACCTGGCCTCCGGCCTGTCGAACTACGACGCGGAGGAGGTGCGGCGCATCCTGGGGCTGCACTCGGACCAGATCGTGCACGTGCTGGGGTACACGTTCGGTGAAGAGGTGATCCACCGGAACAACCTCGTCTTGGTCTGATGCCTCGTGGATCGGGGCAGAGGCCGGGCTTCGCCCGGCACCCCCCTCCCCAACCCTCCCCCGCTGTTCAGACCGGAGACATACGACACACCTGTTCGGG
>CAYTRA010000098.1:5239-8378 GCA_964439675.1 uncultured Dehalococcoidaceae bacterium | reverse complement strand
GCCGGTGGTCATCTGCTTGTTCGGGTAGAACCCGAACACCGCGGCGTCCGCCCCGGCCCCGGCGTGCGCGCCATCCACGAAGGCGCCCGCCGCCTCGCAGGCGTCCTCGATGATGCGGAGGCCATGCTCGTCCGCGATCGCCCGCCACGCCGAGGCCTCCACGGGCAGCCCGAAGATGTCGACCGGCAGCAGCGCTCGCAGACGTGGCATCGAGGCGTCCCGCGCGGCGGGCGGCAGCCAGCGTCGCGCGGCCTCGTCGCCCCTCGAGAGGTCGTGAGCCGCCTCCGCCGCAAGGTCCACCGAGGCGTTCAGCGTGACGGGGTCGATGTCGACGAAGACCGGCATCGCGCGTTCGTACAGGAGGCAGTTGGAGGACGCGACGAAGGAGTAGGGCGAGGTGATCGCCGCGTCGCCCTCGCCGAGCCCGGCCGCGATCACCGCGAGGTGCAGCCCGGCCGTCCCGCTGGACACGGCGATGGCGTTCCGCACGCCGGTGAGCGCGCGGAACTCGGCCTCCAGCGCCTCGACGCGCGGGCCCATGGCGAGGCGGTCGGAGGCCATCACCTCCGCGACGGCCTCCTGCTCGGCGTGGGTGATGGAGGGCTTCGATAGCGGGATGCGCTCGCTCACACGCTCGCCCCCTCGGCGCCTCGGTGGCCCTCGGCGCGGCCGAGTTGCCACCACACCTGCGCGGTCAGGCCGTCCTCCAGGCTGACGCGCGGCTCGTAGCCCAGCGCCTCGCGGGCGCGGGTGATGTC
Organism: uncultured Dehalococcoidaceae bacterium; assembly: GCA_964439675.1. Classification (GTDB taxonomy): domain Bacteria; phylum Chloroflexota; class Dehalococcoidia; order UBA2979; family UBA2979; genus W-Chloroflexi-9. The sequence continues at coordinate 7,620 of CAYTRA010000098.1, read as the reverse complement.
GGCGGCGGTGTCGCGGGCGTCACCTGCGGATTTCGGCAGGAACTCCAGGGCGATGGGCCGCTCCATGGCTCGTTCGAGGATGGGGATTACATCGAGCAGCGCCGTGCGCGCCCCTCCCCCGATGTTGAACACGTCGCCCGCGCCCTCGTGGTCCGCGGCCAGGAGGTTGGCGCGCACGATGTCGTCGACGAACGTGAAGTCGCGTGTCTGCCGCCCGTCCCCGTGGATCTCGATGGCCCGCCCCGCCGAGGCGGCGGCGATGAAGCGGTTGAACGCCATGTCCGGCCGCTGCCCCGGCCCGTACACCGTGAAGTAGCGCAGCGAGACGGTGGGTACCGCCTGCTCGCGTGCATACAGGGTGCACAGGTGCTCCGCCGCCAGTTTCGTCACGCCGTACGGGGAGATCGGCTGCGGGCGCAGCGCCTCGGACGTGGGGTATGCCTCGGCGTTGCCGTACACGGAGGAGGACGAGGAGTAGACGAACCGGCGGATGTCAGAGCGCTTCAGCGTCTCCAGCAGCCGCTGCGTGGCGAGCACGTTGTCCCGCACGAAGTCCTCGAACCGCTCGCCCCAGGACGCGCGCACGCCGGGCCGCCCGGCCAGGTGGAACACGTACTCCGCGCCTTCGAGGGCGCTCGCGAGCGCCGGGTCGAGGAGGTTGACCTCGCGGAACTCGAAGTCGCCGCCGCCGCCCTCGACGCCTCGGACCGCCTCGATGCGGGCGCGCTTGAGCGCGCGGTCGTAGTAGTCGTCCACGCAGTCGACGCCGGTGACGTGATGGCCGGCGCGCAGCAGTTCGCGCGCGAGCGCGGAGCCGATGAAGCCGGCCACACCCGTCACCACGCAATGGCGCGGCGCGTCCATGAGTCGCCCACCCACTCGAGTGCTCTCGGTAGTCACGCCTCGCGCCCCATGCCGGCGTAGTCGAGGCCGGCGGCGCACACCGCCGCCGGGTCGACGGCGTTGCGGCCGTCCACGACCAGGCGGCCCGCGATGCGCTGCGCCACGTCGCCCCAGTCCATGGCGACGTACTCCGGCCACTCTGTGGCCAGCACCACCACGTCCGCACCGTCGAGGGCGTCCGGGAGCGAGGTGACCTGGACGCCCTGGCCGATCTCGGCGGCGACGGTGGCCTGGTCCTCGATGCCTACGGTCGGGTCGGTGGCGCGCACGGCACAGCCGTTCGCCGCCAGCACGCGCGCGAGGAAGATCGAAGCGGAGTCGCGCCGGTCGCCGGTGCCCGGCTTGAACGCGATGCCCAGCAGCGCCACGCGAGCGCCCTCCAGCCGCCCGAGGCGCGCCTCGATCAGCGCGCACACGGCAGCAGGGCGGCCGCTGTTCACCTCTCGTACCGCGTCCAGCATCGAGGAGCGCCCGCCGAGCGCCCGCATCTGCGTCGCCAGGCCCTCGAGGTCCTTCGGCAGGCAGGATCCGCCGAACCCGATGCCGGCCGAGAGGTACCGGGAGCCGATGCGGGGGTCGAGACCCATCGCCTCGGCGACCTGGGTGATGTCGGCACCCACGCGGGCGGCGTGGTCCGCGATCTCGTTGATGAAGGAGACCTTCGCCGCGAGGAAGGAGTTGGAAGCGAGTTTCGAGAGTTCCGCCGAGGGCGGGTCGGTCAGCAGGATCGGCACGTCCTCGCGGCGCCAGAGGTTCGCGATCGCCTCGCCTCGGTCGCGGTCGCGGCACCCGACGATCACCCGGGGCGGGTTCCAGGCGTCCTGCACCGCTGAGCCCTCCTGGAAGAACTCCGGCAGCACGGCCACGGAGACGTCCTGCCGGCCCGCGGCCTCCAGCCGCTCGCCGAGCGCGTCCGTGGTGCCGGGCGGCACGGTGCTAAGGATCACGACCGCACTGCCCGAGGCGACGACGGGCGCGAGGGAGTCGGCTGCTGCCCAGAGGTTGCGCAGGTCATGGTGGCCGTCCGGCCCCACGGGCGTGTTCACCGCGATGAACGCGTACTCGGCGTCTCGGGCGGCCTCGGCGTAGTCGTCCGTCACCGCCAGCCGCCCGCGCGCCTGGTTCTCCCGCACGAGCGGTTCGAGGCCCGGCTCCAGCATGCCCACTTCACCGCGACGCAGCGCCGCGAGGCGCTGCGGGGACGCCTCGACGATGGCGACGTGGTGGCCGAGTTCGGCGAGACAGGCGGCGTTCACGAGGCCGACGTAGCCGGCTCCCACCACGGCGAGTCGTGTCACCGGACCACCTCCCCGTACACGTCCACCGTCTGCCGCACGACATGCTCGATGGCGAATTCGTCCAGCACGATCTGGCGGCTGCGGCTCCCCATGCGTCGCCGCATCTCACCGTCTGTCAGCATGGTCCGCAGCGCATCGGTCAGGCCCCGGGTGTCCCGCACCTCCACCAGGAGGCCATTC
>CAYTRA010000098.1:0-5229 GCA_964439675.1 uncultured Dehalococcoidaceae bacterium | reverse complement strand
TCTCCCCCGGTCTGACGATTTCGCGACAGCCCGGCGCGTCCGTGGTCACGATCGGCAGGCCTGTCGAGGCCGCCTCGATGAGCGTCTTCGGCACGCCCTCCGGGTACGCCGATGGCAGGCAGGCGATGTCGGCTTCGCGCCAGGTGGCGACCATGTCGCTGCTGTAGCCCCACCACTCCACGACGCCCTCGGCGTGCCATGCCTGCAACTGCTCGCGCGGCACCGAGTCGGCGTTCGCCTCGTCCGGATCGCCGACGAGCACGAAGCGGGCGTCGCGGCCCTCGGCGTGGAGGGCGCGCGCCGCGTCCACGAACTCCCGGATGCCCTTGTCCCAGAGCATCCGCGAGGCAAGCAGGACCGTGAGCGGCCCGGCCGGCTGATCGTCCTCTCGGTCGCCCTCGACGGGTGCGGGAGCGAACCGGGCGGGGTCGACGCCGGAGCCGCGCACGACGCGGACCTCGCTGCGCCGGGCGCCGGCGTGGGCCACGAGACGGTCACCATCGTCCGGGTTCTGGACGATCAGGCGCTGGTTGGGGTGGCCGAAGGCGAAGCGGAAGCCGAGGAGGATCGCGCGTCGCAGCACCTGCTGCGCCAGCCCGCCCCCCTCCGCGAACGTCCCACCGAGGCCGGTCACGGAGTTCACCACCGCCGGCACTCGAGCGATCCTCGAGGCGACGCCACCGAAGACCACCTGCTGGCCCTGGTAGTGATGCACCACGTCCGGGCGCAGCCGGCGGTACAGCGAGGCGAGGCTCCGAATGCTCCCCGCCGCAGCGAGGGGTGACGCACTCGCGCGGCGCAGCGAGAAAGTGTGCACGTGGTAGCCCAGCGCCTGCACGTCTCGGACGCGCGGGCCGTCTGGGACAGCCACGTGCACCTCGTAGCCGGCGGCGCGAGCGGCGGCGGCCACGGGCTCGCGGTCCGCGAGGAAGAGGTCGGCCCCGGCGAGGACGTAGAGGATGCGCCGGGTCACGCGGCCACCTCGTGCTCCCGTTCGAGCCAGGCCTGGAGCATCAGCACGGCCCACAGGCTCTGCATCCAGTTGCGCCGCCCGGACAGGTGCTCCGCCCACCGCCGAAGGATCGGCTCGACGTGGAGGCCGGAGGCTTCGATGCGCGCGGGGGCCAGGAGATCCTCCGCCCACGGGCGCAGGGGGCCCCGCAGCCATTCGTCCACGGGGATGCCAAAGCCGGTCTTGGGGCGGTCGATGAGTGAGTCCGGCAGGTAGCGCGCGAGCACCTGGCGCAGGATCCACTTCCCGCGCCCGTCGCGCACCTTCCACGTCGAGGGCAGGCGGTACGCAAAGGCGACCACGCGGTGGTCCAGCAGCGGGACGCGGGCTTCCAGGGCGTACGCCATGCTCGCGCGGTCCACCTTGGTCAGGATGTCGTCCGGGAGGTACGTCACCAGGTCCTCGAAGAGCATCCGCGTCGTCGGATCGCCCTCGTCGAGACGGCCACCCCACCCGGGCAGCGCATCGGCAGCGTGCTCGGCACCGCGGACGGGAGTTTCGCCTGCCGGCCAGAGGGCCACCGCCTGCTCACGCAGCGCCGAGGGCGTGCGCGCCTCCAGCGATGCAGCGAGCTTGTGCACCTTGTCTCCGACGTGTCGCTGGCGCAGCGACCGAGGGAGCACCGGGGCAGCAGCCCCATAGGCGCGATCCCACGCTCCGGCGGAGGGCGCGCGCAGCGCGGCGGCCGCCAGCCCTCGGACGGGGGAGGGGAGCCAGCGCGCGGACGAGTCCAGACGACCGGCCCAGACGTGGCGCGTATAGCCGCCGAACAACTCGTCGCCTCCGTCGCCGCTGAGTGCCACCGTGACCTCGCGGCGGGCAAGGCGGGACACGAGCATCGTGGGGATCTGGGAGGCGTCCGCGAACGGCTCGTCGTACACCTCGGCCAGCGTCGGGACGAGATCGAGCGCGTCCTGCGGGCTCACGGTCAGCAGCGTGTGCTGGGTACCCAGGTGCGAAGCGACCGCGGCCGCCTCGCGCGACTCGTCCATCCGAGGGTCATCCGAGCCGATGGTGAACGTGCGGACGGGTTCGGAGGCCTGCGCCTGCGCGGCGGCCACGACCATCGAGGAGTCGACGCCGCCGGACAGCAGCGCGCCGACGGGCACGTCCGCCAGCATGCGCAGCCCCACTGCAGAGCGGATCAGCGCGTCGAGTTCCTCGATGGCGTCCTCCGCCGTGCCTCGGAACGGGTCGACCAGGCCTTCGCGGGCCACCTCGATGGCGGACCACCAGGGCTGCGGCGCCTCGCACACCACGCGACCATCGAGGAGGCGCGCGTGCACGAGGGAGCCGGGCGGCAGGGTCTGGACGTCTCGATAGATCGAGCGCGGCGCAGGCACGGCGCCGTAGCGCAGCAGAAGCGCCATCGACTCGCGGTCCACCGAGGGCTGGAAGGCCGGGTAGCGGCGGAGCGCCTTCAACTCCGAGCCGAAGAGCAGCGCGCCATCCTGCGCGGTGCCGTAGTAGAGCGGCTTGATGCCCAGCCGGTCGCGCACGAGGGTCAGCCGGCGCTCCTGCCGGTCCCAGACGGCGAGCGCGAACATCCCGATCGTCCGCTCGAGCGCATCGAGGAGCCCCCAAACGTCGAGGGCTGCCAGGAACACCTCGGTGTCGCTGTGGCCGTGCCAGGAGGTGGCGCGACCGGCGCGCTCGAGTTCGGCGCGCAGGTCGGCGTGGTTGTAGACCTCGCCGTTGTAGGTGACGACGTAGCGTCCGCTCGCGGAGACCATCGGCTGATGGCCCTCGGGGGTCAGGTCGACGATCGAGAGGCGTCGGTGGCCCAGCGCGACGCCCGCCTCCTCGTCCGCCCACGAGCCTCGATCGTCCGGGCCGCGGTGGGCCAGCGCGTCCGCCATCGATGCTGCGAGGTCGCGTGCGGGCGCGGCCCCGCCGGGGCGCAGCAGGCCGGCAATGCCGCACACGCGGGCGTTACCCCCGCCCTCGGCGGCGCTCGCTCGTCGTCGAACGTCCCGCGTCCACTAGGCCTCGCAGAGGAAGTGGTAGTAGGGGAGGTTCTGAGAGAGGACCACGTTGGAGAACGTGTCCTTCAGGCTCATGATCTGCGCCTGCGTGTGCCGCTGCTCCACGCTGGTAAAGAAGCGGTCGTACACGTCCTGCTCGATCCGCTCGAAGGACTGGTTGTGGTAGCCCTCGTAGGTGGGGACGTGGTGCGACCAGCCGAGGGGCCGCAGCGCGTGACCCACGTAGCGCAGCGGGTAGTACACGCCCACGGCGATGACGTTCGTGAGGACGTCCCGCACCTTCTGGTTGCGGATTTTCGAGGTGCCGCGTCTGACGAGGTCCACCGGTTTGAAGATCGCGCGGTAGTGCCACGGCCGGTTGTCCAGCGCGTAGTACAGGTAGATCACCAGCCGAGGCGAGTAGCGCTTCAAGAGCCGCACGCCCTCGATGCCATCGCGCTTGAGGGTCATGAGGACGCCGATGCAGACCAGCAGGTCGCAGAACTGGTCGCGGAAGGGCAGGCGCTCCAGGTCGCCCATGAAGAACAGGGCGTTGCCATGCTCCCGCATGTTCTGGCGCGCCACGAAGATGGCGTCCGAGAAGTCGACCAGCACCACTTCGCGGGCGATGGGCGCCAGGTAGTAACTCCAGCGGCCGATGCCACAGCCGATGTCCGCTACGCGCTTCCCGCGCAGCGACTCCAGGTCCACGATGTCGTCGAAGTACATGTGGAACTCGCGCTCGTGGCTGGGGAGGATGCGCGGGTACTTGGTCCACTCCGCGCCGAAGGTGTACTGGATCTGCTCGATGTACTCGACGTCGCCGCTCTCGCGGACGCCGAGGCGCTGGCGGATGCTCTCCGGGTACTGCGCCGGATCGAGCACCACGATCACGTCATCGATGATGGGGTAGGCGCGGCCGTCCACGGTCAGTTGGTCGGCCTCGAGGACAACGTCAGTCGATCCGAAGATGTCCTTCAGTTGTTCGATCTTGTCCGCGTAGTACATCGTTCTCCGGCTCGCCCGCTTCACCCGCCGCGTGCGACCTCCCGGGATGATACGTGAGGATCGGCGCTGAGATCGCCCCCCGGATCTGTCGTGACCCACGTTCGAGCAGCGCCGCCCATAGCGCGCGCCTCAGTGCCAGCACGGTCGCGTCGAGGTCGCCCGATGTGTCGAGGGTGATGACCGTGCTCCCGGCTCGCCTCGCGGCCTCGATGTCCGTGCCCTCCTGGTAGTTCAGGCGGACCGTCGCATCGTCATCGTCATCGCGTGCGCCGGTGACGCGGCCGCGGTTCCGCTCCACGGTGGACTCCACGTCTGCGAAGAGCGAGACAAGGATGTCCGGCGGGGGCAGCCCCTCCAGGGCGCTCCGCTCCCATCGTGCCGCGCGCGCTTCCGGTGCGAGACCGCGCGCCTCGAGGTCCTCGGGGTCGAGCAGGGGGCCGTCCGGCCCCGGGAGCGGGTAGCGGTCGCTGATCACGGTGACGCCGCCCCGTCGCCAGCGCAGCGCGCGCTGAATCAGGCGGCGCTTGTCGTGCGCGAGCAGCACGCTCCGCCCGACGAACAGCGCACTCCCCGCGGAGCGGCGCGCGGGCATCTCGCGGCGCTCCTCCGGGGAGACGGTGCTGTGCCGGTACCCCGGCAGCACGCGCCGTGCGAGGGGTAGCAGCGCGTTCGGCGCGACCGAGACCAGCGTGGCGGGCGGACGGCCGGCGTGCATCGTACGCACATCGAAGTGCGGGGCCAGCCAGCGTCGCGTGTCCTCTATGAGCGTGGACTTGCCGACGGCCTTCGGGCCGACGAACGCGATCAGTGGCGCGGGACGGCCGAGGGCGAGGCCGGCGTGATGACTCGTCGCCTTGCGCTGCACGAGCGACCACAGTCGCCGCCCCCGCCCGAGGGCGAGCGAGGCGCCACCGAGCCGTCGATGCGCGCTCAGTGCGAGGGCGACCTCGCGGCCGAGCGCCCGACGCTCCGACCACAGGCCTTCACGGAACGTGCCAACCATTGAGTCGCGCGTGTTCGCCGGGATCTCTGGCAGCCAGCGGGCCAGGAGCGTGCTGGCACGCCGCGCATCCGCGGGGTCTCGGTTGAGCCAGTTGAACTCCTCCGTGATCGCCGGCCACTCGCGGCGCATCAGCGGGTACTCCACCCGAGATCCCGCCTCCAGGTACTTGCGCACCAGCAGCAGCGCTAGTTCTGCCGCGCGGGAGGTGACCGGGACGCCCTCGAGGTCTTCGATCTCGTCCC
>CAYTRA010000097.1:0-8422 GCA_964439675.1 uncultured Dehalococcoidaceae bacterium | reverse complement strand
GTCTGCGAGGCGTCGTGCTTGCTCGGCAGCGAGTAGCGACTTCCCGCTCCCGGCGGGGCCACTTACCGCAACGCGCCGTAGCCGCGAGAGCAGCCCGAGCAGGTGATACTGCGCCTCGGTGAGCGTGAGGATCGCGCGATCCGCCTCGCGCGCCTGCACGGCGAGCGGGGCTTTCACCCGTACCCGTGGCGCCAGCAGACGCTCAACCTCCGCGGCCTGCACCTCAGTGAAGCCGGAGGGCGACGAGTGCGCGTGGCTGAGGATCTCTTCGATGCGGTCCGGAAGGTTCGGAAGGTCGTCGCCGGTGATGACGACCTCAGGTGGCGCGTGCGGCCCGGCGGGGGCGGTGATGCGACCGAGGTCGGGGAACGCGACGCAGTGAGCGGCAGAGACCCAGTGCTCACGGAGGCCGGGCATCTCACGCAGCTTCGCGATCAGCGCGTGCTTACTCCTCGCGGCCTGGGCGAACGGGTCGTCGATCCCGTGCTGCTCGCCCGCCGCGTCGATGCTCCACCACTGTCCCGACCGCCCGTCGACCTCGATGCCCCCGCCCTTCACCTCGATCACGAGGAGCCCGCGCGACGGATGGACGATGACGAAGTCCGCCTCGCCGTCGCGCAGGTCGCCCGCCTGGTCGCGGCTAAGCCAGGCCACGCTGTGGAACACGCGCCAGCTGGCGGGAGCTCCGGCAAGTGCGTCGAACAAGCGCACCTCCGCCCGCCGCGATCGGTCGTCGCGGACTCGGGCGGCGAGTTGCTCCGGAAACATCTGTGCCATGCAGCCGCCAATCCCGCTCGGGCTCGACTCGCCGAGCAGGGCGATGGTAGTGAGTCGGTGAAGCGTGTTCACGGTTCGATACGTGCAGCGCGGAACGAGAGGCGAGCTCCGAGTTCAGCCGCTAGGCTCCGGTTAAGCCGACGTTCGGGTTGGTCGGACGCGGTGGCGTCATGCCGGCTGCCGAGTCGATGGACCACGCCGGGCCCCTGGCCCGGACGGTCGAGGACTGCGCGATCCTCCTCGAAGTGCTCGCCGGGCCGGACGACCGGGATGTTGAGTCAGTCGAGCGGCCGACCGAACGCTACTCGGAAGCACTCGATGGCGACGTCCACGGGCTGCGCCTGGCCGTGGTGCCGTCCCTCCTTGAAGGGTGCACCGAGCCGGTGCGCGAGAACTTCATGCGCTCGCTGGACGTGCTGGAGGGCCTCGGAGTGTCGGTCGATCGCTGTGAGCCGATGGCACAGGACGGGGACTGGCGGGCGGCCATGGCTCCAATGGTCCCCGCCGAGCTGTCAGGGAACTTTGCAGAACTGGCGCGCCAGCACCCAGGGACAATCCGGGCTCGCCTGGCGGAACGGTTGGAGGCGAGCACCGCGATTCCCGCCGTCCAGTACCTCAAGGCGCGACGGCAACGTGAGTTGATCGAGCGACGGTTCCAGGAAGGGTTGAGCGGCTTCGATGGCTACGTGGTCCCGACCAGTCCGGTTACGGCGGAGCCGATTGGGAGTGAGGAACCAACCCGCCTGAAGTTCAGGAACACCGTAGTCTTCGACTACACGAGGCAGCCGGCCACCTCGGTCCCGAACGGGTACGACGATGCAGGCCTGCCGACGGGCTTGATGTTCGCGACGGCACGGTGGAGGGACGACCTCTGCCTCCGCGTCGCCCACGCGTACCAGGTGGCCACGGACTTTCACCTTAGGCGGCCGCCCGGCTTGCCGTGAGGGTGCTGCCACTCACGGTCCGCCGAGGGGCGTTAGCACTCCCGTGCCCAGGAGCGCCGGCAGCAACTCCTCGTCCAGGCGCCACTTTGGCACGAGCGGGACACCGAGACGGGCGGCCTCCGCCTGCACCCACTCGTCACCGGCTTCTCCGCTCTGCATCACGACGGGGACGGAGGGGCGGTGCCGTCGCGCGGCATCGATGACGTGCCAGCCGGTGCGGTGGGGCATGGTGAGGTCGGTAATCACCATGTCGAGCGGGATGGCCAGGTCTTCGACACGGCGGACGGCTGCCAGGCCGTCCACCTCAACGATCACGTCCGGATCCCATGGCGCGAGCAGGTTGCAGATGCGTCCGGCGAACTCCTCGTAGTCCTCGGCGAGCAGGATGCGAGGAGGGGCCATCAGTGCACGTGGCTCTGGGCGACGGCGTCCCCGGCGGGGACCGGGGCGATTGCGAGCAGGCTCGCGCTCTCCAGCAACGCACCGTTCTTGACGACGTGAGTGATCGAGTCGATGTTCGCGACGTCGTCCACGGGGTTGCGGTCCAGCAAGACCATGTCCGCGCGCTTTCCCGGCGCTACCTGCCCCAGGTCGTCTCGCATGAGGTGCTTCGCTGCCTTGAAGGTGGCTGCACGCATGATGTCCAGCGGGCGGACGCCGCGACTCTGGAACGAGAGCATCTCGGCGTGGTAGCCCCAGCCGGGAAGTGCACCCGGGAGGAGGTCTGTGCCGAGGAGCATGTCCCCGCCGGAGGAGTAGATGAGCCGCATCAGGCCGCGCTGATTGGCACGTGCTCGGCTGGTGACCTCCTCGCCGCCGAAGGAGCGAGTGTCACTGCCGCCTCGGCGCTGCCCAACGATCCTCGGCATCGAGGTCGGGAAGAGCCGCCTGCGCTCGTCGTCCGGCTTGGGACGCGCGGATGTGATCGTCACCGTCGGGTCGAGGAACGCACCGGTATCCACCAGGGTGCGGACCCAGTCTTCGACCTCCGGACCGCCGAGGTCGACCTCCGCCCACGTCCGAAGGACGGTGAGCGCGTAACCGGGAACCGCGAGCCAGTCCTCGGGGTCGATCTGGCGATGGGGCGGGGCGATGTCCCGGATAGGACTCTGGTGCAGGTGTTCCATCCCGCCGAGGCCGTGCCGCATCGCGAACTTGGAGGACGTGAGGCCAAGGTGTCCCGTCACGGGGACCCGCCCGGCCGCCTCTTCAAGAACCGCTGCAGCAACGGGGTTCCGGATGCTCTCATAGAGCTTGATGCTGCCGACGCCCTGCTCCTCGATCAGGTGACGGACAACTTCCCGCGCATGCTCGGGCGACTCGATCGGGCGGGAGCCCGGGTCTCCGCTGGCCTGCTCGATGCACTCGGCCATCACGGGATTGCCGAGCATATAGGGGTTCACCTGGTGCAGCATCGGTCCGGAGTAGATGATGTTCGGCCCGACGACCTTGCCGGACTCCACGTCTAACTGGAGTTGGCGGACGCGCCGCGCATCGCCCCCGACGCCGAGGGTCTCCATGGTCCAATGCGTGCCCAGGTCACGGACCGTGGTGACGCCATTCCCGACCAGGGCCGGCAAGACCTCCCAGCCCAGGTTCCACAGGTGCACGTGCATGTCGATCATGCCGGGGACCAGGAACTTGCCCGTCCCGTCGTAGACCTCGGCGAGGGCGTCCACCGTCGGAGCGACCTCGACGATCCGGTCACCCTCGACCAGCACGTCTCGCTGCGCGAGTTCCTCGTTGACCCCGTCGAAGACGGTGGCGCCCCGGATCAGCAGGCGGTCTCCCGGCATCGCAAGCCTCCATCAAACGTGATGCCGACTGCGGGTGGTCGGCATGGGTCGTTGTACACCGATGGAGGAGGCGTGTCTAGCAACCGATTTCACAAATCAATCGGCATGTGGAAATCGTTTGACAAACACATGCGGTATTCCGAAGATGCCCGGGCGAGCGAGGCGACCCATCGCCCCGACGAGCGACCAGGAGGGATGTCAGATGGTCGAGTGGGAAGGACAGAAGTACCGGATCTCACGGCGGCGCCTCGTCCGAGGCTCTGCCCTCGTCGGGCTTGGGCTGGCCGGCGCGGCCCTCGTCGGGTGTGGTGGTGACGAGGAGGGTGACGCCGCTCCCGGCACCGGCACCGCTTCGGGCTCCGGTGGTTCAGGCGCTTCGACAGCAACGTCGACGTCGTCGATCAAGCGCGGAGGATCCATCACCGCGGCGATCGACTCGACCGGCGTGACGAAGGACCTCGACCCCCACGGCCAGGGTGTGACCGCGCTCAACAACGCGATCATGTCCTCGCACATCTACCGGCACCTGGTCTCGTGGGAGCCCACCGAATACAAGATCGCCCCTGAGATGGCGGAGTCCTGGGAAGCCTCCGATCCCCAGACCTACACGTTCAAACTCCGTGCGGGCGTCCAGTTCCATCACGGCGACCCGATGACTGCCGAGGACGTGGTCTTTAGCCACGAACGGCAGTTCACGGAGGGGATCGTCGGGCCTTACAAGAGCTGGCTCGAGATGGTCGAGAGCGTGGAGACGCCCGACGAACAGACCGTCCAGTACAAGCTGAAGTACCCGTTCATCACGTTCCCAGCGATCTTCGCGGCGAACCGTACCGGCGGCATCGTGAGCCGGGCGTTCACCGAGGCGAACGACAACAACCTGATGACGGTGGCGTCCGGCACGGGCCCGTGGCGTCTCAAGGAGATGGTCCCCGATGAGCGCCTGGTCTTTGAGCGTTCAGACTCGTACTTCCGCATGGGCGAGGACGGCCAGAGCCTGCCCTACCTCGATGAACTGACGTACATCCCGCTCATCGAGGCGGCTACGGCAGTAGCGAGCATCCGTACCGGGCAGGTGATGTGGACCCGGGTCAGCAGCACGGATGCTGACATCCTCGCCAACGAGGAGAGCATCCGCCTGATGCGCAACCCGCAGGGATGGCATCTCGGGTACTCGATCAACGCCGATCAGAAGCCGATGGACGACGAGCGGGTGCGGCGCGCGCTGCAGATCTCGATCGACCGCCCTGATCTCATCCGCAAGGTGGTGAAGAACGGCTACGCGGTGATGAGCGTGCCCTGGTACTCGCTGCCGGACTACGGCATCCATCCGGAGGACATGCCCGCACACTACTCGGCCCCGGACCTCGACGAGGCGAACAAGCTGATCGCGGCCGCCGGCCTGAGCGACGGCTTCGCGCTCGAACTGCACGACACAGGCCCCCAGACCTCGTTCACGGGCACCTCCGCGGAGGTGCTCCGCGAGCAGTGGAAGGCGATCGGCGCGGACTTCAAGAACGTGCAGTATCCGCCGGGGTCCTTCACGCCCAGGGACGCCGGCTTCCCGGGACACTTTGCCAGCGCTCCGTGGACCGGTTATCCGGACCCCGATTTCTACGTCTACAACTGGTACCACTCTTCCGTCGCCGAACGATCCTTCAAGCCCGGATGGAACGACCCAACCCTCGACACCATGCTGGAGGAAGCACGGGTGGAGACAGAGGAGGAAGCCCGCATCGCCCAGTACAAGGACATCCAGGCGTACATGGACGAGAAGGGTGTCCAGCTGTCCCTCTACGACAAGGAGTACAACGAGGCCGTCCTGACGGATCTACAGGGCTACGAGGCACATCCGCAGACGCGGATGGACTTCGGGATGACCCGCGCCTGGCTCGCCTGAGCCTGGGTGGGGTGGCTGACGAGATGCCCCACATCCCGTCAGCCGTCCGAACGGGTGACGCCGAGCCACAAGGAGGTCAGCGATTCAGGCCTACATCATCCGGCGCTTCGTGATCTCGATTCCGACAGTGATCGGAATCGGCATCCTGTTGTTTCTGTCGCTCCGACTGATGCCTGGTGACGTCGTCGATGTGATCCAGGCCTCGGAACCGGCGATGGACGCGGAACAGGCGGAGAGCCTACGCCGCACCCTTGGACTCGGACTGCCGGTACACGAACAGTTCAAGGACTGGGCGGGCGCGATCGTTACGGGGGACCTGGGCAAGTCCTTCTACTCAGACCGCTCGGTCGGATCACTCATCAAGGCCCGCCTGTCGATCACCGTGGAGTTGGGCCTGCTCGCGTTCGTGATCGGGGTGCTGCTCGCATTCCCCCTCGGGATCATCTCTGCGCTGAAGCCGAACACCGTGGTGGACTACGTGGTCCGCACGCTGTCTGTCTTCAGCCTCGCCGCGCCGAACTACTGGCTCGCGGTGATTGCGCTGCTCCTGCTGTCCAAGTACGTGGGCTGGAGTCCGCCGGCACTCTACAGCCACTTCGTGGACGATCCGGTCGCGAACCTCCAGAAGATGCTGCTTCCGGCACTGATCCTGGGTACGGGTTTCGCGGGCGCCCTGGCGCGATATCTGAGGTCGGCCCTGCTCGAGGTCCTGCGGCAGGACTACATCACCGTCGCCCGAGCCAAGGGGCTCAAAGAGATGACGATGGTCCGCGGCCACGCACTGCGGAACGCCTTCATACCGGTGCTCACCGTGATGGGTCTGTACCTGGCCGGGGTGGTCGGTGGTTCGGTGATCATGGAGCAGATCTTCGCTATCCCCGGCATGGGCTTCCTGCTGCTCCAGGCGATCTTCCAGCGCGACTACCCGATCGTGCAGGGTGTCGTGCTCGTGATGGCCTCGAGCTACGTCTACCTCAACCTCCTGGTGGACGTCACGTACGGGCTCGTCGATCCGCGGATCCGCTACCAGTGAGGGACAGGAGGCTGTGAGCGTGGCTACCAGTCGACCCGCATTGGTCCGTGGCAGGAGGATGATCCTGCAGTTCGGCGGTCGTGGGTCCGTGCTGTACCGGTTGCTGCGGAACCCGGTGGGACTCAGCGGCGCCCTCATGGTGCTGGCGATCCTCGTCCTCTCGATCCTGGCGCCGGTGATTGCCCCGTACCACCCGGAGTTCCAGGGCGATCAGCTCCTGGCCGGACCCAGCCTGAGCCACCTCTTCGGCACGGATGACCTCGGACGGGACGTGTTCACACGCCTGCTCTACGGTGCACGGCTGTCCTGGTGGGTGGGGATCACCGCCGTCGGGATCGCGACGGTCGTCGGGGTGCTCATCGGGCTGCTAGCCGGCTACGTCGGCGGGTTCACTGACCACCTGCTGATGCGCGCCATCGACATGATCCTGGCATTCCCGGGGCTGGTGTTCCTGATCACGCTGGTCGGCATCCTTGGCGCGAGCCTGCAAAACGCGCTGATCGCCATTGGCGTTGGGATGACGCCGTCATTCGCTCGAGTCACTCGTAGCCAGGTCCTGCTGTTGAAAGAGACGGAGTTCGTCAACGCCGCCCGCGCTGTCGGCGCCAGCCATCTGCGACTCATGTTCCGCCACATCGTCCCGAACCTGGCCGCGATTCTGATCGTCCAGGTTTCACTGGCGTTCTCGTACGCGATCCTCGCGGAGACCTCGTTGTCGTTCCTGGGACTCGGAGCGCAGCCGCCCGAGCCGTCACTGGGCGCCACGCTCAACCTGTCCCGTCGGTACATGGAGATCGCACCGTGGCTGGGGATCTTCCCCGGGCTGGTCGTGATGGTGTCCGTCCTCGGCTTCAACCAGCTCGGCGACGGACTGCGCGACGTTCTGGACCCTCGTCTCCGAGGGCGCATGTAGGCAGTTTGACCCTCGAAGGCTGACATCGTCCCGGCCCTTGCTTGTTGGAACGAGGCTCCCTTGACCACGACAAGTCCGCAATCCGGCGCACTGGCGGGGCTGCGCGTCATCGATCTGTCTACCCGCGCCGCTGGTGCGTTCTGCACCCGGATGCTCGCCGGCTACGGAGCCGAGGTGATCCGCATCGAGGACGAGGCAGGGGCCAGGCTCCGGACTGCGTATCCGCGTGTCGCGGGCCCCGATCCGGAGGGATCGGCCCTCGCGCATTACTTGAACGCAGCCAAGAAGAGCATCGTGGTCGACACGGGCGAACCATCCGATGTCGCATGGTTGCGCTCGGCGATCCTGGCGGCGGACGCGGTGGTGGAGGACCGGGGCGAGGCGTTCCTAGCCGCGACCGGGTTGAGCGCGGGTGCCCTGCGGGACGAGGCGCCCCACCTCGTAGTGACCTCGATCTCACCGTTCGGCCTCGGAGGTCCGTACTCGGAGCGCGCCTGGGATGCAATCACTGTTGCCGCGCGTGGAGGACTCCTTCACACGACGGGGTCACCCGAGCGCGAGCCGTTGCTCCAGGGAGGCGAACAGACGGAGTACCAGGCCGGATCGGTCGCGGCGGTCGGGACGGTTGCGGCGATGCTGGGGGCGCAACGCACCGGCCGCGGTGAGCACGTCGACTGCGCGATGGTCGAGTGCGTCGCGGTGATGCTGGACCCGAACATCTACTGGAACGAGGTGGACCCCAACAAGGGAGGGCGCTGGGCGGCCATGAGCCGCCGGCTCGGGAACCGCTCCCCGGGCGCCCCGCGCGGTCTCTGGCCGTGCAAGGACGGATGGGTGATGGCGATACCTCGGCTGGACCGGACGGCCGAGTCGCTCGCGGACCTCACCGGGATCGAGGCGTTCCGCGAACCCCGCTTCCAGACGTTGGAAGGTGCCGCCGTCCATGCCGATGAACTGAGCGCGCTGCTGGTCTCATGGTTGATGGACCACACTCGCGAGGAGATTTATCACGCGGCCCAGGCGCAGGGGCACTACTTCGGGTACCTCGCGACGATCGACGAA
>CAYTRA010000096.1:0-8447 GCA_964439675.1 uncultured Dehalococcoidaceae bacterium | reverse complement strand
AGTTCGGCCGTCGCCCGTCCCACCCCGGCGGAGGAGCCCGTCACCACCGCCACCTTGCCGTTCACGTCCATGATTCTCCCTCTGCCCCCGACCTCGGTCGCGCCTCGCACGCTGCGAGGCGTCACGAGGGCCGATGCTACACTCGCCGCCAGAGGACAGGCACCTATGGCAACTGGCTCCCAGGCCACGCTCGTCCGCGATCTGCAGGGCGCCCTGGGCGGACGACACGTCCTCCACGCTCCCGAAGACCTGATCGCCTACGAGTACGACGCGACCATCGAGCGCGCCCTCCCCGACGTCGTGGTCTTCCCCTCGACGACGGAGGAGGTGGCGGCGTGCGTGCGCATCGCACTGGCGCACGGCGTGCCGGTGGTGCCTCGAGGTTCCGGGACCGGGCTCTCCGGCGGCTCCGTGCCGGTGCGCGGAGGCGTGCTGGTGGTCCTCACGCGGATGAACCGCATCGTCGAGGTGGACCCGGTCGACCGCGTGGCCGTGGTGCAGCCAGGCGTGATCAACCTGCACCTGCAGGACGCGTTGGCGCCCCACGGGCTGACCTACGCGCCCGACCCCTCGTCCCAGCGCATCTGCACCATCGGCGGCAACATCGCCAACAACTCCGGTGGGCCCCACACGCTGGCGCACGGCTCCACGGTGAACCATGTGCTGGCAATGGAAGTGGTGCTCCCCGACGGCCGCATCACCCGCCTCGGCGCGCGCGTGCCGGACGCGCCCGGCGTGGACCTCCGCGGCCTGTTCGTAGGTTCCGAGGGCACACTGGGCATCGTCACGGAGGCGACACTCCGCCTCGTGCGGCAGCAGCCCTCGGTGCGCACGCTGCTTGCGATCTTCGAGAGCGTGGAGGCGGCCTGTAACGCCGTGTCCGGCACCATCCGCCGTGGCGTAATCCCGGTGGCCATGGAGATGCTGGACCAGGAGATCATCCGCATCGTGGAGCCGCGCATCCACGCCGGCTATCCGCTGGATGCTGGCGCCGCCCTCCTCATCGAGGTCGAGGGCGTCGAGGAAGGCGTGGCCCTCGATGCGGAGGTCGTCGAGGAGGCGTGTCGCGCCGCCGGCGCCCGCGAGGTGCGATCCGCCGAGGAGGCGTCCGAGCGCGAACGGCTGTGGGAGGGTCGCAAGGCGGCGATCGGCGCGATCGGCGCAGCCTCGCCGGCGTTCTATCTCCTCGATGGCGTCGTGCCTCGGACGAAGTTGCCGCAGGTGATGGGACGCGTGCTGGACCTCGCCCGTGAGCACGGCTTCCGCTGCGCCAACGTCTTCCACGCCGGCGACGGCAACCTGCACCCGAACATTATGTTCGATCCCACCGAGGCGAACGCCACGGAGCGGGTGCTCGCCCTCGGCGAGGAGATCATGCGCGTGTGCGTGGACGCCGGCGGGGCGATCACGGGCGAGCACGGCGTGGGGCTGGAGAAGCGCTTCTACATGGACTGGGTGTTCTCCGAGGCGGACCTGGCCGCGCAGCGCGCGGTGCGGGACGCGTTCGGCAGCACCGACCGCTTCAACCCCTGCAAGATGCTGCCCGGCGGCCACGGCTGCGCCTCCGGCCACGCGAACGAGGTGCTGCCCCAACTGTCCACCGCACCCGGGGCGTACGTATGACGGCACGCCCGGCCGACCCCGCACTCGACGCCCTGCGCCATGCCCTCCCCGCCGACACCGAGCGCAGCCCGCACGGCTACGCCATCGAGGGCATGGAGCCGCGCATCGCCTTCGCGCCAGACGACCGGTCGGAGGTGGGGCTCCTGCTGCGCATCGCCGCCCGCGAGGGCCTCACGGTCGTGCCGCAGGCCGGCCGGACGGCGCTCGCCCTCGGTGCTCCGCTAGCCGCGTACGACGTGGCGCTGGACATGCGCGGGCTGCATCGCGTGATCGAGTACGTGCCGGACGACCTCACGGTGACGGTGGAGGCAGGGCTGACGCTGCGAACGTTGCAGGATCAACTCGCGGAGCACGGGCAGCACCTCCCCCTCGACCCGCCGCCGGACGACCACGTCACCGTCGGAGGACTCCTCGCCACCGCCCGGTCGGGGGCCTGGCGGGGGATGCTGCCGGCGGCCCGCGACCTGGTGCTCGGCATCGAGGTCGCGCAGCCCTCGGGGGCCCTCGTGAAGTCCGGTGGGCGCGTCGTAAAGAACGTGACCGGGTACGACCTGCATCGGCTGCACACGGGCGCGCTGGGCGCGTTCGGGGTGATCGTGGACGCGACCTTCAAGGTGGCCCCACGCCCGACGGCCACACGCACGCTCGCCGCGTCCTTCGACGGCGTACACGCGGCTTCCGAGGCGGCGCGACGCGCGTGGGACGCGAGCCTCAGCGCGCGCTCGATCACCGTGCTTTCGCCGGAGGCCGCCGGACACGTCGGCCTGCGTTCGGAAGCCGCGGTGCTGGTCGACCTCGCGGGGTCCGAGGCGAGCGTGGAGCGCTCGACACGCGACCTCGCCGCCCTCGGGCCGTACGGCGAGGCGCCGCCGGAGGGCTGGGCGTACCTGCGGCGGCTACACGGCGACCAGGCGGCCACCGTGCTGCGGATCGGCGCGCCGCCGTCGGCGCTCGCTGACATGTTGGAGGCCGCGCGACGGGCGGGGGCGCTGGCGTGGGGGTACCTCGCCGCCGGTGCCGTGATCGCGCACGCGAACGACCTCGAAGGCCACGTCATCACCTCGCTGCGCGCGGCCGCGGAGGCGCGCGGGGGCTACCTGCAGATCGAGGCTGCCCCCGTAGAGACGCGGCGCGCGGTGCCGCCCGGCGGGCCGGGTGACCCGGCCCTCGTCGAGTCGCTGCGAGCCCAGTTCGACCCTACGAGGACCATCAACCGCGGCCGCTGGCCCGACCTGTCGGAAGGACGACCGTGACGCACTCGACAGGAACGAACATCGCCCGCCTGAGTTCCATCGGGCTAGGTTTCGTCGGCCCGGACACGCCCTCCGCCGAGGACCTCGCGAACTGCATCCACTGCGGCTTCTGCCTCCCCTCCTGCCCGACCTACGTGGCGACCGGGCAGGAGTTGGAGTCGCCTCGAGGCCGGCTGCACCTGATCTCTGGCATCCGTGAGGGCCGCATCGAGGCGACCTCGCGGACGCTGGCTCACCTGGACCTGTGCCTGCAGTGCCGGGCATGCGAGACCGCCTGCCCGTCGGCCGTCCCCTACGGACGGATCATGGAGGACGCGCGCGCCTCGCTGATGGCCAACGCGGTCTCGGAGCGGCCTCGAGGGTGGTCGATGCGCGCATTGGCGCTGCGGCACGTGCTGGCAAACCGGACGCGGCTCCGCCTCGCGCTGGCAATGGGTCGGCTCTATAGCCGTTCCGGTGTGCAGGCGCTGATCCGAGGGCCGCTCCGGCGCGTCCTGCCCGCGCGGCTGCGTCGTCTCGAGTCCTCGCTGCCGGCGCTCAACGAGACGCCGTTCCGGGAGACCGGGACGCTGGCGGCGCCCGTCGCCGCCGAGGGCACCCCTCGAAGGCGGGTGGCGCTGCTGCTGGGATGCATCCACGGCGAGATGTACCCGCGGATGCACCAGGCGACGGTGACGGCGTTGGCGCACGTAGGCTGCGAGGTAGTCGCCCCGCCAGAACAGGTCTGCTGCGGCGCCCTCCACGTCCACGCCGGGGACGCCGAGACCGCGCGCGCCCTCGCGCGCCGCAACATCGCCGCGTTCGAGGCCGCCGAAGTGGACGCGGTGATCGTGAACGCCGCCGGATGCGGCGCAGTGATGAAGGAGTATGGCCGCCTGCTGCGTCACGACCCCAACTGGCGCGAGCGGGCCGAGCGTTTCGCCTCGAACGTGCGGGACGTGCTGGAGTTCGTCGCGGAGCAGGACTTCGCGCGTGACCTCGGCGAAGTCGACCGCACCGTGACGCTGCAGGACGCGTGCCACCTGGCGCACGCGCAGCGCATCCGCGAGGCGCCTCGCACGATCTTGCTCGCGATCCCCGGCGTGACGTTCACGGAGATGCGCAACCCGGACCGCTGCTGCGGATCGGCCGGCATCTACTCGGTGGTGCAGGCGGACATGTCTGCGCAGGTGCTGGAGGCGAAGATGGAGACCATCGCCGCCACCTCGGCGGGCACGGTCTGCACGGCCAACCCCGGCTGCACGCTCCAGATCGAGGCCGGCACGCGACGCCACGACGTGGACGCCGAGGTGCGCCACGTCATCGAGGTCCTCGCCGAGTCGATCGAGGCGGGAGCCCGCTCCAGGAGCCGCTAGGCCGGGTCGGCGTAGACGCGCATCCCGTAGTCGTTGTACTCGCGATCCGGGGCCAGCGAGGAGCGCGCGGCGATACGCGTGACCTTCACGCCATGCCGCCACGAGCCGCCTCGCGAGGCGCGGCGCACGCCGTCCTCCGGGCCGCGCGGGTCCACCACCACCTCGCCGGTCGGGGTCGCGTCGTAGGGGGCGTACCAGTCGCTGCACCACTCGTGGACGTTGTCCGCCATGTGGTAGAGGCCGAAGCCGTTAGGTTCGGACGTGCCGACGGGATGAGGACGGTCCCCGCCCTTCGAGCCGTGCGCGTGTACGCCCTCTGACCACGGTTCGTCACCCCACGGATAAAGGACGTCCGGCACATCGCCTCGTGCCGCGTACTCGCGTTCGGCCTCGGTGGGAAGACGGCAGGCGCGGCCGGTGACCTCGGACAGCCAGTCGCAGTAGGCGATGGCGGCGAACCAGGAGACGCCGATCACGGGGCAGTTCGGCGCGGCGAACCGCTCGTCGTCCCAGAAACGCGGCGCCGCGTAGCCCGTGGCCTCAAGGAAGCGCGCGAACTCGATGTTGGTGACGGGCACCAGGGCTGCCGCGAACGGGCCGACGCGCACTGTGCGCACGGGTGTCTCGTCCTTGCGCTCATGCGAGCCCATCACGAACTCCCCGCCGGGAAGTTCGACGAACGGCGTGGCGGCCGGACCCTCACGGAGGAGGCGCGCGATGCGTTCGTCCTGGGGTGGTGCTGCGCTCATGCGCCGATGGTAGCGCGGCTGGTGGAGGCGTCCGCCGGCGCCTCCCACTGCCTGCCCAGCACAGCGGCGTTGAAGTCGTAGGCGTCGAACTCGTAGCCGCGGACGCCCTCGGCGAGCGAGGCGAACTCGGGAGGGGCGGTCAGCGGGAACATGGCCGGGACATCCTCCAGCAGCAGGCGCTGCGCCTCGCGTGACTGGCGCGTCCGCAGGACCGGGTCGATCTGCGAGAGGGCGTCCCTCACAGCGGCGTCGTAGACCGGGTTCGAGTAGCCCCAGGGAGAGCGGGTGCCGTCCAGCCCGCCGCTGGTGTGGAGCCGCAGGCCGATGTCCGGGCTGGTCAGGTTGTCCAACTCGAAGAAGGCGGACTCGAAGTCGCCGTTCAGGAACGCTGTCTCAAAGTCCGGCTGCGGCCGGGTGATGAGGCGAGGCTGGAAACCGGCCGCGGCCAGTTGGTCCACCACGGCCTGCGCCATCTGGAGCAGCATGGGCGTGTCCGCGTGGGCGATGCGGACCGAGAGGCCCTCGTACCCCGCGGCGCGAAGGAGGGCCAGCGCGCCCTCCTGGTTGTGCTGGTAGAGCGGGTGCGCCTGCAACTCCACCGCCGGGAGCGCATCGCCACCGAAGGCCGGACCCACCGGGCCGCTGAGCGCGCCGCCATCGAGGTCCGCGAGCGCCCGTCGGTCCAGCGCCAGCGAGAGGGCGCGGCGCACGCGGTCATCGCGGAAGGCGGTGACCGCCTGCTCGGAAGCCTGGTCTCGCGGCGGCAGTTGGGAGAGCGCGAGGCCGCGCATCTGCTGGCGCGCTCGGACCACCTCCTGCCGGCCGGCCACGGAGGCCACCGCGCGACGGCTCCCGTCATCGGGGTGGTGCAGGACGTGGAGGCCGCCAGCCCCGAACCGCGCGTCCAGGTCGCCGGGGTGCTCCGCCCGGTGCATGACGACCTGGCTCACTCGCGGTGCGCTCTCACCCTTGAGGAGCGGGCTTGGCCGGAGGGTCAACGTGGTGTCGTCCAGGCGCGAAGGCAGAAACGGCCCGCTGCCGAACGGCGCTCGGACAGCCGCGTACTCGCCTTCGCCGCGGATGGAGGCGTCCTCCCTGCCCAGGAACTCGAAGAGGAGGCTGAAGGGGGCGCGGAGCCGCAGGATCAATTCCGTCTCGCTGGACGCTTCCACGTCCTGGAGCACGTCCGTGAACAGGAACAGCCCCTCCGACGCGCGCTGCGCGAAGTCGCGCGCGATGGCGTCCGCGGTCAGGGGGAGGGCGCGCCCGTCGCTGTCGGGGTGGAAGAAGGTGCCCTCGCGCAGGCCGATGCGGACCGTGAGGGGTTCCGGCAGTTCGATCTCGCGGGCCAGGTCGCCGTAGACGGCGGCGGATCGAGGGTCCAAGCCCACCAGCCGGCTGTACGTCAGGAACCGAGAGGTCGCGTCCAGCCCGTCCGGGCCCACGCCGAAGAGGAGCGCCCCCAGGTGCAACTCGCCCAGCGAGGCGGGCCGGCTCGTGGCCGGGAGCGGGGAGCGGACTCGGATGCGGCTGCCGGGGACGGCCTCCGGACTCACCTCCGGATCGTCCTCGCCGGCGGTGCAGCCGACGAGCGCGGCGGTTGCGAGTCCCACGCCGACCATCCCCGCCCGTACGAGGAACTGCCGGCGTGTCCGACGTGCCGTCATGCGGCCGCTGCGCGAACGCGCGAGACGGACCAAGACCCGGCCAGGCGACCGGCCTCGTACACCCCGCGCATCACTCGCTCCTGGTCAGGATTACCGCATGCCACCATCGGCGTCGCCCCCTGGGGCACCGCCGCCGCCCTCGCATCGTAGTCAGGCCGGATCGTGAGCGGCAATGCGCGCCGAGGGGCCGCTCAGTTCGGGCGACGCATCATCGAGTCGCCTCGAATGCCGTGCGCCCTCGATGCTCGCTATCCGCGCTCGCGGGCCAGCAGGCGCCAGGGGCGCACGAACAAGAGGAACGCCACCACGATGAAGACGATCACCGCGTACTTCGCGTAGTCCGCGTACTCCACCACCGTCTCCCACTGCTCGCCCAGGGCGTAGCCGGACAGGATGAAGAGCGTGTTCCACACCATGCTGCCAACCGTGGTGTAGAAGACGAACCGCCAGATGGGCATCCTCCGCAGCCCCGCCGGCAACGAGATCACGGAGCGCACCAGCGGCACACACCGGCAGAGCAGCACGGCCGGCCCCGACCAGCGGTCGAACCACGACTCCGCCCGGTCCAAGTCGCCCTCGGTGAGGCGTAGCCAGCCGCCGTACCGGACCACGAGCCGCCTCAGCCGCACCGGCCCGAACCAGGCTGCGATGCCGTAGAGGATCAGCGCTCCACCGACGGATCCCGCCGTGGACGCTGCGATCATCCCCGGGACCGTCGCGTCGCCCTGGCTGGCCACGAACCCGGCGAGCGCCAGCACGACCTCCGAGGGGATCGGCGGGAACAGGTTCTCCGCGAGCACGAGGAGCGCGACGCCCACGTACCCGAGCGCGTCCACCACGTCGACGACAACGTCTGTCAGTCCCTCGAACATCGCCCCTCGTCCCCGGCGCCCGTCCGCCGGCGACCATCATCCCCGCTTCCGCGGGCACGCGCAGCAGGTAACAGGCTCCCGGAAGTGCGAGGAGAGCAGGCGGTCGGCGCCGAGGCGCCGGATCTTCGAGGCGAGCCAGAGCGCTCGGTCAGGAGTGCCGTCGCCAGCGGCGCCCGGGGGAGGCGTCGCCGGCGGCGGCTACACCTGGAGTCAGGCCACGCGGGCGATGCGAATCACCCAGCGCTCGGGGCCCTCCTCCTGTGGCTCCCAGGCGATCTGCCCGGGACGCTCGGCCTGCATCTGGTAGAAGAGCGGCTTCGGGTCGTGATCGTTCACCAGCATCAACGCACTGCCAACCGGCAAGCCGTCGAACGTGCGGAAGACGAGCGGGTGACGCTCGCGCGGCACCATGTCGCGCACGTCGACGACCGCCTCCGCGGCAGACGGCGCGTCCTCCTCGACGCCCGCGGCAGCGAGGTCGGCGAGGACGCCCTCGAGCGCTACGCCGTGCGCGGCCGTCGCCTCGCGCAGCGTGTGCGCCCCGCCGCAACAGGTGTCGATCCCGTGGGCCTCGAGGACCGGCGCTGCGTCCGGCCACCGCAATGCGATCTCAGCAACGGTCCGTTCGTCGATGGTCATGCTGCATCCTCCAACCGCGCCGGGAGACGTTCCCGGGGTTGAGGACACGATCCCCGCGTTCCCGGCGGCGGAGTAGGGAAGAAGGTCGCAAGCGCCTCGGGACCGTCCGCCCTGTGCCTGGTCGAGGCGGCGTCTGAGGATGATGTCGGGACGGTCCCCGTACTCCGGCATGGAAGGGGTGCCTGCGATGCCGTCAGAGCACTCGGCCCTTCGATCACCCGTCCGGGCCGCGGAACGGACGGTGCCCGCGGCGGTCATCGTCGTCCTCCTGCCGTTGGTGGTGGCCCTG
>CAYTRA010000095.1:0-8483 GCA_964439675.1 uncultured Dehalococcoidaceae bacterium | reverse complement strand
AGCCGCCCCAGGGAGAACACCCCCCCGGCCGGGTAGGCCGCGATCGTTCGACGCGAGACACACAGCGAGGGCGGCCGATTGGCCGCCCTCTCCGCATGTCCGCCCGGGGCCGGACTGACTAGCGGGCCTCGAGGATGTCGAGAGTCACCTCGTACTCGCTCACGTCCGAGGGCTGCGACGCGAGCGGGTAGGGCTGCACGTCCTTGAGGTGGATCACGAGGCCGTCGTGCTCGATGGAGGTCGCGTCCGGGCCCAAGTACTCCACCTCGAAGCGCTCACCATCGATGGTCAGCGCGACGATGGCGCGGCCCTGCCAGGCGCACATCGCATCCGCCGGGCAGCGCGAGTCCTCCACGACGTCGACGAAGCCGAGGACGGTGCCGTCCGGAAGCGTCACCGTTTCGCCGTAGTCGAGGACATAGAGCGGGCGCCACTCGCCGCTCGGCTGTGGCGCGGAAGCCTCGCCGCGCACCTGGAACGAGGAGACGAACGCCACGCCGAGGACCGAGGCCACGAGGATCGGGAGCAACAGCAACTTCATCACTGCTGGGTCCAACTTCCTGTCACTGCCGCCTGTTGTTGTCGAAGGTGAGACGCACGTCCCGCTCCACTGGTTCCCGTCGTACGCTCACGCCTGCATGTCGACGCGTCCCGTCTCTCGCCACCTGCTCACGCCGCACATCCGCGCACGCCTCGCCGAGGCGCTACCGGGCGTCCGGGTCGGCCGCGCCACGCCACTCGGCGAGGGCTGGGGCGCGGCGGCGTTCCTCGTGCCCGCGGCGGCGGGTGACACGCGCGGGGACTGGGTACTGCGCGTCCCGCGCCCGCAGTCGCCGTGGGCGCTGGAGGACCTGGAGCGAGAGGTGCGCCTGCTCCCCTTCCTCGCGTCACGGCCCTTCGAGGTGCGCACACCCCTCGACGCTCGTCCGCTCCTGGACACAGACGGGAGCACGCTCGGCGTACTGCATCGCATCCTCCCGGGCACACCGCTCTCGCTGCGCTCGGCGCCTCGAGGCCGCGCGCGGGCCGACCTGTGCGCAGCGATCGGCCGGTTCCTCTCGGTGCTCCACGCCTCGCCGCAGAAGGAGGCGCGCAGGCACGGCGCGCGAGACGTGGACCTCTGGACCACCGAGTACGCGTGGCGCATCAGGGAGACGTGCGCGCTGCTGCCGCCCGCCTCGCGGGCGTGGCTGGAGCGCGAGGCGGCGGAGTTCGAAGCCCGTGGTGGGACCTCCAACGTGAACCGCGCCCTCATCCACTCCGACCTCTCCGGGGACCACTTCATCCTCGACGAAACGGGACGCCTCGCGGGGGTCATCGACTTCGCGGACGCGCGCATCGCGGATCCGGCGATGGACTTCGCGGGCGTCCTCAACCATCTCGGGCAGCGCGACCTGGAGCAGGTGTGGGAGCACTACGAAGGCGAGGTGGACGAGGCCGCGCGATACCGCACGCGCTTCTACATCCGAGTCGCGCCCATCTTCCAGGTGGTGGACGGCTTCACGGCCATCGGCGAGTCAGAGCGCCGCAAAGGCATCCGCCGCCTGGCGGCGCGCGCAGGTTTGGAGGGATCCGCGGCCTGAGCGGGAACCGAGGGCTTCGCCACGGCGTCGAATACCCCACACAGGAGGGATCCGTCCATGTCAGCCCGACTTCAGATGCCTCGTATCGCCCACTCGTTCCTCGCCCACCCGCTTCGCCTCGCCGTGATCGGCCTCGCCGGCGCATCGCTGCTTCTCGTCGCATGTGACGACACCAGCGCCGCCGGGGACGACGCCACCGCCAGTCCCACGCCCACCGCGACGTCCGAGGGCCTCCCGGCCAACGACGGCGACTCCGGAGGCGCAGCCGGAGGCGGCATCGAGCCGGCCAACCCGGAGGCGCCGCCGAAGGGTGACCTGAACGCCTCGAGCGGTTCGGTACCCCTCGGCCTGGGTACGTACTGCTGGTCGCCACCGACCGGCAGCGGCAAGCCCGCGATGTGCGCGGACGCCATCGGCATCATCACGGCCACCGAGGACCTCGTCGTCACCGCCGGCGAAGACCTGACCGTGACCGGCGACGAGAGCAACGAACTCACGCTGCCGCCCATGGCCATCGCCTACGCCTACCTCTATGACGCCCCGGACGCCCCCATCGCGGAGGGCGACGACTTCCGAGGCTGGACGCCGAGCGCGGGCGAACGCGCCCTGGAGTTCGGCGACGACGTCATCAGCCTGCCGGAGGACCTGGCGCCCGGCCGCTACCTGCTGGCCGTGAACTACTCGGCGGGCCCAGACCGGGGCTCGGAGGCCACGTACGGAGCGCTCCTCGTGGTGGAGTAGCGCGAGGGCGAGTCGATCGCTCGGGAACACAGCGAAGGGCCGGGGTACACTCGGCCCTTCTGCACGTCCTACGCCAACGGTTGGGAGACCCCATGGCCACCTTCGACATCTACGTGCTGCCCGGCGACGGTATCGGGCCGGAGGTGACAGCGGAGGGCGTGCGCATCCTGGAGGCCGTGGGCGAGCGCTTCGAGCACGTCTTCAACTTCGAGCAGGACCTCGTCGGCGGCGCGGCCATCGATGCCCACGGCGTGGCGGTGCTGCCCGAGACGGTGGAGAAGGCCTCAAAGTCGGATGCCGTGCTGTTCGGTGCGGTCGGTGGGCCCAAGTGGGACAACCCGAACGCGGACGTGCGCCCGGAGCAGGGCCTGCTGGCGCTGCGGTCCGGCCTCGGCCTCTGGGCGAACCTCCGCCCGGTCACGGCCATCCCGGCGCTCATCGACGCCTCCACGCTGCGGCCGGAGGTGGTGGAGGGCGTGGACCTGCTGGTGATCCGCGAACTCACCAGCGGCCTGTACTTCGGCAAGCCACAGGAGCGCCGCGTGGTGGACGGCCGCCGCGAGGCGGTGGACACCAACTACTACAACGAGGACGAGATCGCGAGGATCGCGCACCTCGGCTTCCAGACGGCCCGCGGGCGCCGCAAGAAACTGACCAGCGTGGACAAGGCCAACGTGCTCGCCTCGTCACGCCTCTGGCGCGAGGTGGTGGTGGAGGTCTCGAAGGACTACCCGGACGTGGAACTGGAGCACGTGCTGGTGGACGCGATGACCATGTACCTCATCCGCCGCCCGCGCGACTTCGACGTGGTGATCGCGGACAACATGTTCGGCGACATCATCACGGACGAGGCGTCCATGCTGACCGGCTCCATGGGCATGCTCCCCTCCGCCTCGCTCGGCGCCCTCGGCGAGGACGGTCGCGGCCTGGGCATGTACGAGCCGATCCACGGCTCGGCCCCGGACATCGCCGGCAAGGGTGTCGCCAACCCGCTCGCAATGATCCTCAGCACGGCCATGCTGCTCCGCCATTCGTGCGGCCTGGAGGAGGAAGCGCGCGCCGTCGAGCAGGCCGTCGCCGACGTCGTGGAGACCGGCCTCCGCACCGCCGACCTCGCGGCCCCGGGTGAACCGACGCTCGACACCCGCTCGATGGCCGACGCCGTCCTCAAGCGCCTCGGGAGCTAGGGGACGGCCGGAACGGCGCCGCCTACTCCACGAGCGTGTATTCGACGCCGATCGCTCGATAGGTCCGCTCGGCGCGGCGATCTCGCGTGAGGAGATGGCGGTCGTTGGCGAGCGCTGCCGCTCCGACGAGCGCGTCGTAGGTCGATCCGCCAGCGAGCGTGAGTTCCCCGAGTCGGGCGAGCAGCGTGCTCGCGTCCTGGGGGGCCAGCCAGCACGTCTCCGGGGGAGCGATCGCGACGCTCGTGTCGCATACGCCGCGATCAGCGCTCGAGGTCATCGCGCAGCCGTCTTACGTCCGCCTCGGTGAGCCGTACGTCTTCAACGCGCCCAGCAGCGGAAGCCCGTCTCGCACCTCGACCACGCGCTCCTTCTGGGGTACGGGTTCCAGTCGGATCCCCGTCCCGTCGAAGATGACTTCCAGTTCAGAGTGGGCAGTCAGCCCCAGCGCATCCCGAACCCGTTTCGGGATCACGATCCGCCCAACGCGATCGATGGTTACCTGCATGGGACGAGGTTCATTTCGGTACCAACCTGGGAATTGTGATCCATCGCGATTCCCTTGACCTCCTATTCCCCGACCTCGACTGCCACCTCGGGCACCTCCCCGCGCACTAGCGGCGCCAGCAGCCCGGCGAGGTCGCGTGGCACCCGGATCACATCGCCGAGGGCCTCAACGTCGGTACAGGTGAGCCAGCGGTACCAGCCCTCGTCGCGCATATAATCCTCGGACACGCCGACGAGGGTTGGGCGGGGCTCGAACGGCTCGGGGACGCGCTGGAGGTAGTAGCGCTCCAAAAAGCGCATGGGACGGTGGTCGAAAATCGCGCCGCCATCCGCCACCTCGACCGTTCGTCGCCAGACCTCGGGGCCGAGGGGCACCACGAGTCCGGTCTCCTCCAGCATCTCGCGCGTCGCCGCCTCCTCGAACGTCTCGTCGGCTTCGACACCGCCGCCGGGCGGAAACCACAGCGTGCCACCCTCCGGGAGCGAGGCGCGGAAGAGCAGGACGCGGCCGACACCGTCCAGGAAGAGGAGGCGCGAACCGGGCCGGTCGGTGAACTGCGTCATGCGCGCCTCCTCACATCGAGCCCCCTCGGAGCCATCGTTGCCCGCATCCGACCCGCATGGCTACACTTCGGTTATGGCAAGCGTGCGTACGTCGCGAGAGGCGGGTGTCGCTGTCCGGCCCAACGGGCCGGCGGCGTCGATTATTCCGCTCCGCTAACGCCAGGCAGCACTCGAGTGCTCCGGCGCCGCAGGCACGTCCTCGACTCGGCATTTCGCGACTCGACGACCCCCTGCGCCAGCCGGGCGGGAGACGATAACGCGACATGACCAACGACGCACCGGGCTCAGACCTCCAGTCCTCGGCCCTCACCACGGACCACACGGTCCGCGCCGAGGACCTCACGCTCTACGACACCACGCTCCGCGACGGCCTCGGCATGGAGGGCCTCTCCCTCTCGCTGGAGGACAAACTGCTGATCGTCCAGAAATTGGACGAACTCGGCGTGGACTACATCGAGGGCGGCTACCCCGGCTCCAACCCCAAGGACGCCGAGTTCTTCCAGCGCGCCCGCGGCCTGGAACTTCAGCACGCCAAGCTCGTCGCATTCGGCTCCACGAGGCGGGCCGGCGGCGACGTGACGACCGACCCCGCGATCCGCTCCGTGCTGGAAGCGGAGACGCCGGCGATCACCCTCGTCGGCAAGTCCTCCAGCCGCCAGGTCCGCGAGGTGCTCCAGACCACCGAGGAGGAGAACCTCGCGATGGTGCGCGACATCGTCGCCTACCTCGTGGAGCACGGGCGCGAGGTGACCTTCGACGCCGAGCACTTCTTCGATGGCTACCGCGAGGACCCGGAATACGCGCTCGCTTCACTGCGCGCGGCGGAGCGCGCGGGCGCCCGCACGGTGGCGCTCTGCGACACCAACGGCGGCACGATGCCTTGGGAGATCGAGGCGGCTGTGCGCGCCGCGCGCGAGGCGGTGTCGTGCCAGATCGGCATCCACGCCCACAACGACACTGACGAGGCTGTGGCGAACACCATGCTAGCCGTCCGTGCGGGGGCCACGCAGATCCAGGCCTGCCTCAACGGCTGGGGTGAGCGCACCGGCAACGCGAACATCGTCTCCGTCATCGCCAACCTCAAGTTGAAGATGGGCCTGGACGTGGTCAGCGACGACCAGTTGAAGCGCCTCACGGAGGTCGCCCACTTCGCGCAGGAACTGGCGAACCTCACCCCGGATCCGCAGCAGCCGTACGTCGGCTCCGGCGCGTTCGCGCACAAGGCCGGCCTGCACGTGGCCGCGATCACGAAGGCCGCCGGCTCCTACACGCACGTGGACCCGCTGCGCGTGGGCAACACGGAGCGCGTGCTGGTCTCGGAACTGGCGGGCCGCCGCAACGTCGTCGAGAAGCTGCGCGAGCAGGGCGTGGCCCTGGACCTGACAGACGAGCAGGCGGCGCACGCCCTCCAGCGCGTGAAGGACCGCGAGTCCAAGGGATCCGCGTTCGAGTCCGCCGAGGCGTCCTTTGAACTCCTCGTGCGCCGCACGCTGGAGGGCTACCAGGCGCCCTTTGCCCTGGAGGACTTCCTGATCGTCCAGCGCCGCCGCCACATCGATGCCGCGGCGAACCAGGCGGACGCCAACTCGATGATGGCCGAGGCGATGGTGAAACTCCGCGTCGCGGAGCAGATGGTGCAGATCGCGGCGGACGGCAATGGCCCCGTGTCCGCCCTGGACGCCGCCGTGCGCAAGGCGCTCCTCTCCGTGTTCCCGGAGATGGAGGCCGTGCACCTGGTGGACTACAAGGTGCGCATCATCAACTCGCAGGCCGGCTCTGACGCCGCCGTCCGCGTGCTCATCGAGACCTCGGACGGCCTCCACCGGTGGCGCACCGTGGGCGCCTCCACCGACGTCGTCGAGGCGTCATGGTTCGCCCTCCAGGACGCCTACGAGTACTGGATCCTCCACTGGGGGCAGGCCGGCGCGAAGGCCTGAGACAGCCCTCGAGGCGCGGAGCCCCTACCCGTTCGTCCTGAGCCTGCCGAAGGGCGGACGGGCCGCGGGCTCGAAACGCAACAGGCAGATCGCTACGCGTCCAGCCTCGGCGTGTCGTTCGAGGACGAGGCGCGCGCCACCATCGGCAGGAACACGGAGAAGGTGGTGCCCGCCTCCGCCGTCGAGTCCACGGACACCGTACCGCCGTGCGCCTGCACCAACTCGTGCACGATCGACAGCCCGAGGCCGCGATGGCGACCCGGGCTGCGCGAGCGATCCACCTGGTAGAAGCGATCGAACACGCGTTGTCGATCGACCTCGGGGATCGGCTCGCCGGGGTTGTGCACCTCCAGCAGCACGCCGTCCGCCACCTGCCGAGTGCTGATCGTGACCGCCTGCCCGGCCGGCGTGTACCGGATCGCGTTGTCGATGAGGTTCGCGAGCACTTGCTCCAGCCGCCGGCCATCGGCATGGATCGTGCCGCCACCCAGCACCGGCACCAGGTCTACGTCGTGGTCTTCCGCCGGTAGGCGCAGGCGTCGCACGGCACCCTCGATGAGGCCGTCCACGTCCACCTCCTCGATCTCCAGGTGCACCGTGCCCGACTCGATCTCGGAGAGATAGAGCAGGTCGTCGACCAGCAGGCGGATGCGCTCTGCCTCCTCGGTGATGAGTTCGGCCGCTTCGCGCGGGTCGTCCGCCACGCCGTCCGTGATCGCGTGCGCGAACCCCTGGATCGAGGTCAGCGGCGTCCTCAGTTCGTGCGAGACGTTCGCCAGCAGGTCACGCATCGACTGGTCGCTCCGCGACAGGCGAGACGACATGGTGTTGAACGCCTCCGCGAGGCGTCCCACCTCGTCGCTGCCCTGTACGTCGATGCGCTGATCGAGGTCGCCACGTCCCATGGCCTCGGATGCGCGGGTCATCTGGGCGATCGGCGTCGTCACGCGGGAGGCGAACAGCAGCGCGAAGATCACCGCGACCACCGCGGCGCCGACGCCCGCGATGCCCAGGCGCGGCAGCAGCGTGGCCCACGCCCCCGCCACGTCCCCCGCCGGCACGGCAATGACGAGTTGGAGCGACGTCTGGTCGCGGAGCGACTGCGGCGAGGTGTCGCGCGCCGTGAACAGGTAGAGGTCGTCCCCGTCCACGCGGAGGCGCTGCGTGCGGAAGGCGGAGATGCCGCCCTGCGCATCCACCTGCTGGGAGAACGACAGGTCGAGCACCTGGCCGAGCAGCGGCTCGCCCTCGGCCGTGTCGACGACGACTCGGTCTTGCGAGTCCAGCACCATGATGCGCAGGTCATAGACCTCCGCCCAGGCGGAGAGTTCCACGCGCATCATCTGCACCGGCCAGCCGAGGAGTTCGCGCTCCTCCGTGATCTCGGTGATCGGCCCCACCAGCACGCCGATGCGCGCCTCCGCCGCTTCCGCCTGTTGCTCCCGCAGGAGCAGCGCCACGGCCGAGGCGGAGAGCGCCAGCGTCAGGATGATGACAATGCCGAACCCGGCCAGGAGCCGGGCCCGGAAGCTATGCAGCATCCGAGGCCGGGACGAACTTGTAGCCGACGCCCCACACGGTCTCGATCTTGGGGCGGGCGGCCTTCAACTTGTCCCGCAGCCAGGCCACGTGGACGTCGATCGTCCGAGCGTCGCCGTAGAAGTCTTCGCCCCAGACCATGGAGAGCAGGCGCTCGCGGTCCAGCGCGACGTTGGGGTGACGCATGAACGCGGCCAGCAGGTCGAACTCGCGCTGGCGGAGGCGCACACGCTCGCCGGCGACCATCACGTCGCGGCTGGCGGGGTCCAGCGTGACGTCGTCGATGGTGACGGGAGCGTCGGTCTTCTCCTCGGCGCCGGAGCGGTCCCAGTCGCGCCGGCGGAGGTTGGCCTTCACGCGCGCGACCAGCTCCCGAGGGTTGAACGGCTTGGTGATGTAGTCGTCCGCGCCCATCTCCAGGCCGACGA
>CAYTRA010000094.1:0-8498 GCA_964439675.1 uncultured Dehalococcoidaceae bacterium | reverse complement strand
GCCCTCGGCGCGGCGGTGGACTACCTGGATGCGCTGGGCATGGATGCCGTCCGCGCGCACGAACTGGAGATCACGGACTACGCCCTGCGACGCCTGGGCGACGTCCCGGGCGTCTCGATCTTTGGCCCGCCGGAGGCGAAGGACCGAGGCGGCGTGATCTCGTTCGAACTCGAAGACGTCCACCCGCACGACGTGGGACAGGTGCTGGACACGCATGCCGTGGCGATCCGCACCGGCCACCACTGCGCCCAGCCCGTCATGGCGGCGCTCTCCGTGCCGGCCACCGCCCGGGCATCGTTCTACATCTACAACACCACCGAGGAGGTCGACGCGCTCGCGGTCGCCCTCGAGGAGGTATCGCGGTTCTTCGGGGGAGGCCGATGACACAGGACCCCCAACAAGACGTGCTGAAGAGCAATCAGTCCGGCCTGCTGGACGAGTTGTACCGGGAGATCATCCTGGACCACTACCGCACGCCGCGGAACCACGCCGGCCTCGATGCGCCGACGTGCTCGGCTGAGGGCGCCAACCCGCTCTGTGGCGATACGGTGACGGTGTCCGTGCTGCTGGACGGCGACACGATCCAGGACATCGCCTTCAGCGGCTCGGGTTGCTCCATCTCGCAGGCGTCAGCCAGCATGATGACGGAGTACGTGAAGGGCCGGACGAAGCAGGCTGCGGAGGATGCCGCTCAGGCATTCCAGCGCATGATGACCTCCGGCGAAACACAGAACATCGAGGGCTTCGACGACATCGATGCCCTGCAGGGAGTGGCCAGGTTCCCGGCGCGCGTGAAGTGCGCCTCGCTGGCCTGGAAGACACTCGAGCAGGCGCTGGAAGGCGGCGCCCAACCGGTGACGACGGACGAGAGGAGCGAGTCCGATGGCTGATGGTGAGACCACCCAGGCGACCCGTCCCACCCAGGACGAACTGCGCGAGGTCCTCCGCGACGTGGAAGACCCCGAACTGCACATGAGCATCGTCGAGCTCGGCCTCGTCTACGGCGTCGACATCGACGAGGACGGCCAGGTGACGGTGGACATGACCCTCACGTCCCCGGCGTGCCCCATTGGCCCCATGATCCAGGGCCTGATCTTCCACAAGCTCACCCAGATGGAGGGCGTGGAGGACGTTGAGGTGAACCTGGTCTGGAACCCCCCGTGGGACCCGCGCACCATGGCCTCCGACGAAGTGAAGATGGCCCTCGGTATCTGGTAGCCGGACGTAGCAGCCATGTGCAAAGCCCCCTGGAAGAGGGGGCTTTGTCGTGTGTCCTCGCGTGGCTACTCCACGGCGAAGTCGTCCGGCAGTTCGCCGGAGGGAACGTCTCTCGTGATCTGTTCCCCCTCCGGAGAGCAGCCGGTGGCATCGCCGTCGCGGCAGGTGCCGAGGATCAAGTCGTCGAAACTAACGACATAACTATTCGCCTCGCGCCGCGCCTCGAACTGGTGCAGGTCAACGGGCGACGTCTCCTCCATCGCGCGTCCCTCGATGTCGAACCGGGCGTCCGAGCACGGGTCCAGGAAGAGGCCGATGCCGTCCTCGTAGCGCGCGGTCCCGTCCCAACGCACGTTGCAGCCGGTGTGGGGCGCACGCGAGAAGAAGGCTGCCGCCACCTGCTCCGCGTCATCCACCACCAGGTAGGCGCCGTAGGTGCGCCCGTCGCCGTCCGCGCCGAAGGAGGGCACCGCGAGGAACTTGGGCAGGGCAGGCTGGTACTCGGAGTCCCGGACGCGGATCTCGCGGTTCGGCGCCGAGGCAAAGGAGGACACGCACAGCCCCGCCAGCACCACCAGCGCGGCGACGCCAAGGCCGAAGGCCAGCAGGCGCGGCCACGGGTTCGCCGGCCTCGTGGAGTCTGCCGGGCCCGCCAGCACGTCGCCGTCGCGCCGCCCCTCGCGGCCGCCCCCACCTCGAGGTGGGCGCCGGGAAGGGGGAGTCGAGCGGGCGGGGTCGGGCTGGTCCGTCATTGGACGATGGTACCCGGCAGCCGGTTTGCAGCGCAGATGCACCCTCGGCGCGGCCCCGCGCGAGGCCGGCCGTCGATGCAGACCGCACCGTTGACGCGCCATCACGGCTGTTAGCATCCGGCCCACCGACCGAAGGGGGCCACATGCTGCACTCGTTCCGCCTCGGCAAAGTCCAGGTCACCTACATCCCGGAACTCACGCTGCCGACCTCCGTCCGATGGATGCTGGAGGGCGTCACACGCGAGGAAGTCGCGGCCTGCGCCGGTTGGATGCAGCCGCATTACCAGGACGCGGACGGCTACCTGGTCCAGGACATCCATACGCTCCTCGTACGGACGCCGGACAACGTGATCTTGGTGGACACGGGCGTCGGCAACGGCAAGGAACGCGGCGGCGGCATCCCCGCCTTCAACATGCTCGACACCCCGTACCTCGCCCGCCTCGCGGAGGCGGGCGTGGCGCCAGGGGACGTCGACATCGTCCTCTGCACCCACATGCACTCGGACCACCTCGGCTGGAACGCGCGCCGCGAGGGCGACCGCTGGGTTCCGACGTTCCCGAACGCCCGCCACCTGTTCGTCGACACGGAGTGGGACTACTGGCACCGCATGGCCAAGGAGCAGGAGGCGACCGCACGCCTCATCGAGGACAGCGTGACGCCGGTGTTCGAGGCGGGCCTCGTGGACCTCGTGCCGGCCGCGCACGTCGTCGAGCCGCGGGTACGCCTCGTCCCGTCGCACGGGCACAGCCCGGGGCACGTGACGGTGGAGGTGCACTCGGAGGGCGAGGTGGCGGCGCTCATCGGTGATGTCCTGCACTCGCCGCTACAGGCGGCCTTCCCGCGCACGAAGCCCGCGCTGGACCGGGAGGTCGAGCCCGCGGCCTCGGCACGCCTCGAGGTCCTCGAGCGCTACGCCGACACGCCGGCACTGGTGCTGGGCGCCCACTGGCCGTGGCCACCCGCGATGTTGAAGCGCGATGGCGCGGTGTTCCGGGCGGAGGCAGTCGTTCCGGAGGCGTAAGGGGGCTTTCCGTGCGTGGTGCACTGTGCTAGCATCTGATGCATGAAGAGGACAACTGTCTCCGCCAACGATGATGACTACCTGGTTTTGGAGCGGGAGGCAGAGCGCCGCGGCGTGCCGCTGGCGCACATATTGCGGGAGGCCGTCATGGAATACGCAGCCGAAGTGCGCGCCGCCCGCAAGCCGCGGCTAGGCATCGCTTCGGGTGACCCCGGTCTCTCGCAGGAGTCCGTGGATGACGAGCTCAGCCCGGTCCTGGAGCGTGGGCGCCGCCGCGAATGGCGCTGATCCTCGATACGGGGGTCGTACTCGCGGCGCTCAACCGCCGGGATGCATGGCACCAGCGGTGCGTGGATCTGCTGACCGGCGCCACCGAACCACTGGTGGTGCCGGCGGCGATCCTCTTTGAGATCGACTACTGGATCCATGAGCGGCTGACCCCGGACGTGTGGCAGATGTTCGTCGAGGACATCCACGCCGGGGCCTACATACTGGAACCGACCACCACCGCAGACCTGCTCCGCGCCGCCGAACTCCAGCAGCGCTACGCGAACCTGGAACTCGGCTTCACGGACGGAGCGGTCATCGCGCTTTGCGAGCGCATGCGGGAGCCGAAGGTCGCCACCATCGACCGGCGCGACTTCGCCGTCGTGGTTCCCCGCCACGTCCCCGCGCTGGAGCTGCTCCCGCACTGACCCCGGTCCGATCGAGGCCACCCGAGACATCGAGGTAGCCCTCGATGCCCGGGACGACGAGGTCTCGTGCTACGAGCATTTCGAGTAGCCGCATGCCTGGCAGAGCAG
Organism: uncultured Dehalococcoidaceae bacterium; assembly: GCA_964439675.1. Lineage (GTDB taxonomy): Bacteria > Chloroflexota > Dehalococcoidia > UBA2979 > UBA2979 > W-Chloroflexi-9. The sequence goes on along the minus strand of CAYTRA010000094.1, from coordinate 4,703 downwards.
GCAGTGCTCGACGTACTCCAACTGCTCGCCACAGTCCGGGCAGGTGACCCCGGACATCGCGCGCTGGCCGTCCACGCGAGGGATCTCGACGCCGAAGCGGAGCCGCAACCAGCGGAAGACGTAGTCCAGAACGCTAGTGGCGAACGGGATGTCCGGGTTCCCGGTGATGCCGTACGGCTCGAAGCGCGTCTGCTCCAACTTCGACGCGATCTTCTCGAGGCCTACCCCGTATTGCAGCGAGATCGAGGTCAGCAGCGCCACTGCGTCCGTCAGACCGGAGACGGTGGACCCTTCCTTCGCGATCTTGATGAAGACCTCGCCTGGTGTGCCGTCCTCGAAGAGGCCGACGGTGACATAGCCTTCCTGCTCGCCCACCCGGAACTTGTGGGTGATGGACTGGCGCTCGTCCGGGAGGTGGCGGCGGTACGGCCCCGGCGAGGGCGTCCCCGTGGTCGCCGGCGCCTCGCGAGGTTCGTGGGCGAGCACCTGGACCGCGCGTGAGCCGTCCCGGTAGACCGTGACGCCCTTGCAGCCCAGGCGATGGGCCAGCGTGTAGACCTCGCGGATGTCGGCTGCCGTGGCCTCGCGAGGGAGGTTCACAGTCTTGGAGACGGCCAGGTCCGTGTGCTCCTGGAAGGCCGCCTGCATGCGCACGTGCCACGAGGGGGCAATGTCATGCGCGGTGGCGAACCGCGAGCGCACGTCCTCCGGCACCTCCGAGCGGTCGCCCAGCCGGTCGCCGTGCGCGAGGTCCTCCATGAGGTCCTCTGACCAGAAGCCGCGTTCACGCGCTACCTGCTGGAACGCCTCGTTCACCTCGGGCAGCACGGTGCCGTCGCCCATGCGGCGGTAGTGGGCCAGCGAGAAATGCGGCTCGATGCCGGAGGAGGCGCCGGCGATGATCGCGATGGTGCCCGTGGGCGCGATGCAGGTGCGGGTGGCGTTGCGGAACTTGCGGTTGGCGCCGGCCGGCCCGTAGACCGACTGCTCCCAGTTCGGGAACACGCCCTTCTCCTCCGCGAGCGCCTCGGATGTCTCGTCCGCCGTCTCCTGGATCGTCGACATCACCCGCCTAGCGAGGGCCAGCGCTTCTTCCGAGGCGTACGGGACGCCCGCCTGCACCAGCAGATCCGCGAACCCCATGACGCCGAGGCCGATCTTGCGGTTGCCCCGGACGGCCTCTGCGATCTGCGGCACGGGGAACTCGTTGGCCTCCACGACCCCGTCGAGGAAGCGCGCGCCGATGCGCACCGTCTCCCGAAGGGCGTCCCAGTCCACGTCGCGCCGCTCAGCGTCCCAGAACCGGCCGAGGTTCACCGAACCGAGCGTGCACGCCTCCCACGGCAGCAGCGGCACCTCCCCGCAGGGGTTCGTCGCCTCGATGTCGCCGAGGGCCGGCGTTGGGTTGGTGCGGTTGATGGTATCCAGGAACACCAGGCCCGGGTCGCCCGTGCTCCACGCCGAGTCCGCGATCGCCTCCAGCAGCGCCCCGGCGTCCACCTGCCCTCGAGGCGAGCCGTCACGAGGGTCGCGGAGCGTGAAGGCGCGGTCCGCCTCGCAAGTGGCGGTTGCGGCTCCCATGAACTCGTCGGTGACGGCGACGGAGATGTTGAAACGGGTAGCCGTCACGCCGTCGTCCTTGGCGTGGATGAACTCCTCGATGTCTGGGTGGTCGGCACGTAGGATGCCCATGTTCGCGCCGTCGCGCTTGCCCCCCTGCGTCACTAGCCGGGAGACGTCGTCGTAGTGGCGGAGGACGGACACCGGCCCGCAGGCGGAGCCGTGCGTGGTGCGGATGGGCTCGCCCTTGCCGCGGAGGCGAGAGAACGAGAACCCCGTGCCGCCCCCATACTTCTGCACCATCGCCGTCGCCTCGGCGGTGGCCATGATCGACTCCAGCGTGTCCTCCACGGGGAGCACGAAGCAGGCGGCCAGCGTCCCCTGGCCTGTGCCGGCGTTCATCAGCGTTGGCGAGTTCGGCAGGAAGCGCAGCGCCGCCATCTCGTCGTAGTAGCGCTGCGCCCACGTCCGCCGCGCGTCCTCGGACGCCTCGGTCGCAGCGATGGCCGTCGCCACGCGCGCCACGAGGCCCTCCGGGGTCTCAGTGACGTTCCCCTGCGCGTCCTTCAGCAGATATCGCCGCTCCAGGACCGTGCGGGCGTTGTCCGTCAGCGTGACCGGGGTAGTGCGAAGGTCATCAGCGGCGACCACGAGGACGCCTCCTTCCGGAGTGCGAGGATGCGGCGCGAGGTGAGCGAACATACGTTCGCACGAACCCGGCCTGCCTCGCAAGGCGTCGTGTCACCTCGATCGTAGCGGGAGCGGGTGGGGCGAGGAGTGGATAGGCCGACCACCCCCCCGGCGTAGGCTTGCGGCCCGATCTACGATCCCGTCCCTGTCAGCCCCATCGGGGAGGTTGGATATGACGGCCGCGCCTGTTCCTCCGCCGATCGCGGGTGTCGCGGACAGAGCCCGCGGGGTAATGGTGGGCCTCGCGATCGGAGATGCCTTCGGGGCTCCCGTGGAGTTCGACCCTCCGCAGGCGATCGCCGGCCGCCGGGACGAACTCCGGCTCCTCCCTGGTGGCGGCACGTTCGGCTGGACTCCCGGCGAGTTCACGGATGACACCCAGATGTCCCTCGTGCTCGCGCGGCACCTGGTCGACGGACCGCTCGATCAGGTCGGGCTGTCCGAGGCGTTTGCCGCCTGGGCGACCCATGCGGGGACGGCAGATGTGGGCATTCAGACGCGGCGCGTGCTACTGGCGGTTCGTGGTGGAACCCACTGGCAGGAGGCCGTGCGGCGGCTCGACCCGGATGCGGCCGGGAACGGAAGTCTGATGCGCACGGCTCCGGTAGCGCTTGCGGCTCGTACCGAGAGCGACGTGCGGCGGTTGGCGCGCGAGCAGTCCGAGGTGACGCACCCGAACCGGCTCTGCGTCGATGCCTGCACCGTCTTCTGTCTCGCGCTTCGTCGAGCCGTCGAGGACGGCGAACTGGTTGACCTGGCGACGGTCGCGTCCTTGAGTAGCGAGGTCGAGGTCCGCGAGGCGGTCAGCGCGGCAGCCGCCGCTCCGGCGCCGCAGATGTCCGGCTTCGTGCTTCACACGCTGACGGGAGCGCTGTGGGCGGTCCACGGCGCCGAGGACTTCGAGGACGCCGTCTGGCGGGCGACAAGCCTCGGACGGGACGCGGACACAGTCGCGGCCGTCGCCGGCGCACTGGCCGGCGGACTCTGGGGCCGCACCGGTATCCCCGATGACCTCGCCTCCCGCGTTAGTTCGGCGCATCCCCTGTTCGACGGGGTGGACGCAGCCGAACTCGAAGCGCTCGCAGACCGGCTGCTCCTGGCTCGCGGATAGCGAGCCCCCGCCACACCCCTGACACGAAGACGCCCCGCGGGCGGGAAGATGCGGGGCGCCTCGGTGGTGGGAGACGGGGTGGCCGAGGGGTGGGGCTACCGGACGGTGGCCGTCCGGTGCGCGTCCAGCGACACGGGCTCGCGCTCGAGGGCCTCGAGGGCGGCCTCCGTCTCTTCGCGCGTCGCGGGCTGGGGGGCGGGCTCGCCGCGCACGAGGGCGTCCAGGTCGTCCTCGAAGAGCTTGGCCTGCTCCGGGCTGAGGGCGAACGGGCCGCTGTTCGCGATGCGGTTCAACTCCTCCAGCATCTCGTCCAGCGAGACGAACTGGTGGTAGACAGACGCGAAGCGGATGTAGGCGATGGGGTCCAGCCCCTTGAGGCGCGTGATCGCCATCTCGCCGATGACGCGGCTGGGCACCTCCGAGCGGTTGGAGGCCATGAGCCGCTGCTCAATGTCCTCCACCATTGCCTCGATGGCGCCGGAGGGGAGGGGGCGCTTGCGGGCGGAGATGCGGAGGCCGGTGAGCAACTTTTCGCGGTTGAACTCCTCGCGGCGACCGTCCTTCTTCACGACCATGACCACGGCGCGCTGCACCTGCTCGTAGGTGGTGAAGCGCTCGCCGCAGGCCTCGCACTTGCGACGGCGGCGGACACCGGCATCGCCGGCGCGTGAGTCGATCACCTTGTTTGTGTCATGGCCACAGAAGGGGCACTTCATTGCGTGTCCAGGCTCTCGGTGTGCGGGGGAGGACGGTTCGTGTGTCTCGGGGTGGGGTGTGCCCGGGCTTCGCATATTGGCCTCGCACGCTTGTGCTCTCAACCCTTCCCCGCGTGAAGCATCCACATCTTTGTGGCCGAGTTGTCCCAACCCGCGTGGACAGGCGGGCATGCCCTGTTGAGTGCCCCCGCCCGAGACCCCGAGGTGCGCGTGCCGCCGCAGGAGGCCGGACACGCAGAAGGGGCGGCCGCGAGGCCGCCCCTTCGTGCTCGAGCAAGTCCGAGGGCTCTCGGTGCCCCTCGCGCTAGCGCGTGGGGAACGAGCGCCGGAGGAACGTGGGCAGATCCGCCTCCGTCAGGGCGTCCGTGGACGTGGGGTCCGGCTTGATCTGGCCGATTTTGATCGGCTCAGGGTCGTTCACCTCGTCCAGGACCTGGCGGATGTTCATCTTCTTGACGCCGCTAAAGCCGGTGGCGATCAGGGTGATGCGCACCTCGTCCTTCAGGGTGTCGTCCAGGCTGGTGCCGAAGATGATCTCCGCCTCCGGGTCCACCACGCTCGCGATGACGCGTGCGGCGGCGTCCAGTTCGCGCAGCCCCAGGTCGCGAGGACCGGAGACGTTGAAC
>CAYTRA010000093.1:0-8536 GCA_964439675.1 uncultured Dehalococcoidaceae bacterium | reverse complement strand
GAGGCTGCGGTCTAAGCGCCTCGACGCCCCCGCTCGGCGGGTGCTACCGCCAGCCGCCGCGCCAGCCGCGCCGGCCGAAGCGGACGTGCCGGTAGACCATCCACGCGCCGAGGGCGATCAGGAGCACCGGCCACGCGGAGTCGGTCCAGTCGGGCGCGATCACTCCCAGCGACTCCAGCAGCCACATCACGCCGACCAGGACCAGGATGAGCCCGACGAACATGGGACGCCTCCCAATCGGTGTCGTTGTGGCGTCACTATGGCGTCATCGGTGGAGGGCTGTCAAATCGCTAGGAGTCGAGCGGGTTGAACACCATCCCGGTGGCGAGTTTCGGGTAGTAGAACGTCGTCTTCTGCGGCATCACCTCGCCGGCGTCCGCCACCTGCGTCACCTGCTGAGGCCGCGTCGCGTTCACGAGGAAGGCCAGCGACGCCTCGCCGAGTGTGACGGCGTCACAGGCCTCGTCCAGCCGTTCGGTGAAGGTCACGCGCTCGCCCTTCGTGAGCACCGACCGGTCGATGCCGAGCACCGGCGTCAGCACTGTCTCCGTCAGCACGAGCGCGTCGAGGCCCTTCGATGCGTCTGAGATGCGCTGCGGCATGGCGTTGGCCACGGCGTGTGGGAAGCGTGCCGTGAGCACGTGCGCGGAGTCCGGCGCCGTGGCGCCCAGCAGGCCGAAGGAGACTGGCCCCAGTGCGTTGGCCTGCACAGCCTCCCAGGCCGCCTCGGCGCTCGCGGCGGGCTCGACTCGATAGAGGCCGGCGAGCCGCTCCAGCAGTCGCTCCGGGACCTCGCCGTGGATGAGGCGGTGGATGGGGAGGATCACCAGGCCGGGGTCGTCCTCGGGGATCATGCCCATGAGCACGAAGTTCTCCGGCTCGTTGCCGGTCCAGCGGCCCTTCTTCTTCGCCGCCGCCTCGTCGCGGTAGTCGAGGGCCGTGTGGGTGCGGTGGTGGCCGTCTGCGATCGTGACGTTGCTCGCCGCCACGGCCGCGGTCAGCGTCTCCACCTCGCGAGGGGCGTCGACGACCCAGAGGCGGTGGCGGTCGCCGGCGGCGTCCGTGGCCTCCATGGCCGGATCACGCTTCGCGACCTCCGCCAGCAGGCGCTTCGCGTGCCCGTCCGAGTCGAGGAACATGCCGAAGACGGGGCTGATGTTGGTCTGCGTGGCCCGCAGCAGCCGCAACCGCTCCTCGCGAGGTCCGGCGAGCGTGGCCTCGTGCGGGCGGACGATGCCCTCCTCCGGCCGGTGCAGCCGCGTGCGCGCGAAGAAGCAGCGCCGCGTCACGGTCTTGCCGGACAGGGCCCCGGCGGGGATCTTCGCCCGCTGCTCGTACACGTAGTACGACGGCTTCGAGTCGCGCGTCAGCACGCCCTCGCGCTGCCAGTCGCGGAGGAGCCGCGAGGCGCCCTCGAAGCGGTCGCGGTCGCTGCCGGCGGGGTTCTCCAGGTGCGCGGCGTTGTAGGGCGAGCGCGCGTGCAGGGTGGCCACCGCCTCCGCTCCCACCACGTCGTAGGGCGGCGCGATCACGTCACTGCCGGAGACCCGGTCCGTCGCGTAGCGCAGGCCTTTGAACGGTCGGATCTCGGTCATCGGTGGAGCCTTCCTGGTCGGCAGGTGGATCGGTGTCGAGGTGGCGGCGCGGTTGGACGCTCCGCGAGGGCGGTCTAGACTGGCGGCCTTGCCGCTGGCGTCCGGCCTGTGCCGCACCCAGCGTGCAGTCTCGCGCCCCCGCACGCGAGGGGCCAGTCGTGCGGGGACCGGACTGACAGGCGACTCATGGCTCGATACTGCGTGTTCTGCGAGATCATCGCCGGCCGGGAGCCGGCGGAAGTCCTGCATGAGACGGACGAGGTCATCGTGTTCCGCAACCGGCTTCGCTGGGTGCCCACGATGCTACTGGCCGTGCCAAAGCAGCACCTGACGCAGGCGGAACTCTGGAAGGCCATGGGCCCGGTGGGCGAGGCGGCGGTGAAGGCCGGCACGGAGCACTGCCCGGGGGGCTTCCGCCTCATCTCCAACTTCGGCTACGACGGCATGCAGTCGCAGGAGCACGCCCACGTGCACATCCTGGGCGGCATGTTCCTCGGCGAGTACGCCTAGCGTCGGCTCCGGACGCCGCGGTACGTCTCGCGCTAGCGGGCGGGTGTGGCCTGTTCGCGCTTGAGCGCGCTCTGCAAGAACTGGCGGCCGTAGCGGAAGTCCCGCAGGCTGGTCCAGCGCGCGGGCGCGACGGCGATGGGGAACACCAGCGCCAGGTCCGTCTCCTCGATGCACATCGACACCGAGTCGCGGATCGCCTCGGCGGAGTGGTCTGACTCGATGAGCCAGGTGGCCTCGTTGACCGGCCAGTTCGCGACGCCGGCGGCCTGGATGGCGCCGGAGAGCGTGGGGTATTCGGCAGCTGGCCGCCCCAGGCGGCACATGACGCTGTACAGCATCGCTTTGTCCCGTCGTCCGGCTGCCCGGGGAGACAGCCGCCGCACTTCGGGGTGATCGACATAAACCTACGCGCGCGAGGATCGACCGTCAAGAGTTTTGATCAGATCGACGATCATTTCTTCTGCTGGGTCGCGGGGTCCAGGTGTTCACGCAGCCCGCGGCGCTCCGAGGGCCGTGTGTCTGATCGCCGTCGGTTGAGACGATTGCGTCACTTCTCCCCCCGCGCGTTGAGATGTTGCGCCGTCGGCGCTCCGTACTGTTCCGGCCAGTGAAAGGGGGCCTTAATGGCCGAACGTGAGCGACAGCAACAGGGCGACCAGCAGCAGCAACAGCAGCAGCAGGAAAAGCAGCAGCAGCAACAGCAGGAGCAGCAGGAGCGGCAGCAGCAGCAGCGCTGACCCCCAGACTCGCGCGGTGCACGGACGGCCGAGGGTTAGCCTCGGCCGTTTCGTTGTCCGCGAAGGCCTGCGGTACTACTCGGACGGTTCGCTAGCGGGAGGCCTTCCACGCCTGGAGCGCCTCGCGCTGCTTCGCGAAGTGCCGCTCGATGCCCTCGCAGGCGAGGTCCACGAGTTCCGTCATCTGCTCGCGGGTGAAGGGGTTGTGTTCGGCGGTGCCCTGTACCTCGACCAGTTGCCCGGTGCCAAGCATCACCACGTTGAAGTCCACGTCCGCGCCGGAGTCCTCGCGGTAGTCCAGGTCCAGGAACGGCTGGCCCTCCATCATCCCCACGGACATGGCCGCCACCTGCGTCCGCACGGGCGAGGTGGGCAGGCCACCGGCGCGCTGCAGCCAGTCCACCGCCATTGCGAGGGCCACCCAGCCACCGGTGATAGCGGCCGTGCGCGTGCCGCCGTCCGCCTGGATGACGTCGCAGTCGATGGTGATGGTCTGCTCGCCCAGCATCTTCATGTCGATGCATGCGCGCAGCGACCGGCCGATGAGGCGCTGGATCTCCTGCGTGCGCCCGCCCTGGCGGCCTCGAGCGGCCTCGCGGTCCGAGCGCGTGTGGGTGGAGCGGGGGAGCATGCCGTACTCGGCGGTGACCCAGCCGCGGCCGGAGTTGCGCAGCCAGCCCGGTACGCCGGCTTCCACGCTGGCGGTGCAGAGGACGCGCGTGTCGCCCGTGGAGACCAGGACGGAGCCCTCCGCGTGCTTCGTGAAGCCGAGTTCGAGCGTCAGCGGACGCTCGTCGCGCGGGCCTCGGCCGTGGGAGCGCTGGAACATCGATGGCCTCTCCAGCCCGGCCGTGCCGGATGCGGCCACGGCAGGGGTGCGTTCGGTGTCGTGTGGGGTGCGGGCGACGTTAGCACGCTACCCTGCTGCACTCAGGCCTCGATGTAACGCCATGCTGTGATGCGGGCCCATCCGAGGCGTCGAGGAGTGCTGCATGCCCGCATATCGCCTGCGCGCCGATGAGGCCGGCAAGACTCATCTGGAGCCGTTCGACCTCTTCGCATGGCCGTTCGAGAACGGGCCCGGCGACTTCAAGGGCGTGGGCGGCGCGGTCATGGGCGATGCCCGTCGCGTGATGCTGATGCGCTTCGAGTCCGGCTCGCGGCCCGGCTTCCACCGAGCGGTGCCTTCGTTCGCCGTGCTACTCGCGGGCGAACTGGTGGTGAACGACTCCAGCGGCGGCGAAGTAGTCCTCAACCCCGGCGACGCGATCCGAGTCGAGACCACCGGTCGAGGCGGCTGGCGGCTGGGCAACCGAGGCGAGGAGTATGCCCTGCTCGCGCTGGTGCAGATGCCCGTCGAGCCGACCTCCGAGGAGGCGTAGACCTCAGACTGGCGTCGTAGCCGAGCCGCTCACTCGCCCTCGAGGTCGTGTTCGCTGCTCACCCACAGCCGCTCGCCATCCGAGCGGAACGTCACGCTGCCGTGCTCGTCGGTGCGGTAGATCAGCCCCGGGAGCGCCTCGTACCGCGCGAGGACGTCGGGGTGCGGGTGGCCGTACGGGTTCGAGGCGCCGACGGGGATCACGGCGACGGCGTGGTCGACACGGTCGAGGAAGGCGAGCGTGGAGGACGTGTTCGAGCCGTGGTGTGGTACCACCAGCACGTCCGCCGACAGGTCCATGCCGCTCGCCACCAGCCACTCCTCTGCGGGCGCCTCGATGTCTCCGGTCACCAGGACGCGCCGCTCGCCGACGGTGACCATGAGCACCAGCGAGCCGTCGTTGTCGGTCGCCAGCGCGCTGGTGCGCGTCGCCACCGGCGGCGCGAGCACCTCGATCCGCACGCGACCCACCTCGATGCGGTCGCCGATGTCGAGGGCGCTCGCCGCCACGGGCAATGCCGCGTGGGCCGCGGGCTCCGCGAGCACCACCGCCGAGGCGTACCGCTGCGTGACGGCCTCCAGGCCGCCGGCGTGGTCGATGTCGGCGTGGGTGACCACCACCGCGTCCAGGTCGTCCACGCCGACGGACGACAGTGCGTCCAGCACGCTCTCGTCGCGCGGGCCGGTATCGATGAGGACCGCGCGGTCCTCGTCGCGGACGACCACCGCCAGGCCCTGTCCGACGTCCAGCACCGTGATGCTTGGGTACGCCTCGGCGGGCGCGAGGGCGCTCCACCACAGCCCGCCGGAGACCACAGCCAGGCCCACCGTGACCGTCGCGCCCATGCGCACCGGCTCCAGCGCCAGCGGTGAGCGCCGCTTCGCGTGCAGCCACGCCACGAGGGCCACGAGCGCCGCAAGGAACACGACGCCCGCGAGCAGCGGCAGGCGCAGCGGGACGGTCGCGGCCGGGAGCGCGGCCATCACCTCGACGAGCGCGATGAACGCGCCGGGCACGAGCGCCAGCACCTCGCCGAGCGGCCCACCGCCGCCGAGGAGCGCCGCGAGGGCAGCGACGAGGACGGTGGCCTCGTACAGCGGCGCCACGAGCACGTTCGCGACGACCGTCCACGGCGCGACCACCTGGAACGCCGCCACCTGCACTGGCAGCACGGCAAGCGCGGCTCCGGTGGCCGTCGCCGTCATCTCCACCACCGCGGCGCGGCCGGGGGAGGTGAGGGCGGGCCACCTGGAGAGGATCGCGTCGCGCATCGATGGGGCGACGACGGTAATGCCGGCGGTGGCGCAGGCGCTCAGTTGGAACGCCACGTCTCGCACGAGCGCCGGATCGAGTGCCAGCATCAGCCCGGCCGCATACGCGAGGTAGATCCAGCCGGGGGTACGTCTCCCGGTCACGCCAGCCGCCACCACGGCGACGGCCATCACCGCGGCACGCACCAGCGGTGGCTCCGCGCCCACGAAGATTACGTACGCGGGCAACAGGCCGAGCGCGAGCAGGGAGGCGACTCGACGCGACATAAGCGCGGTGAGGAGCCCCACGCTGATCCCGAGCAGCAGCGCGACGTTCTGCCCGGACACGACGACGAGGTGCGTGGTGCCCGTCGCCCGGAGCGCCTCGTCCAGGTCCTCCGGCAGCGAGGAACGCTCGCCGATGAGGACGCCCGCCGCCAGCGATGCCGACGGTTCCGGCAGCGTCCGCTCGATGCGCTCCACCAGGGTCCGGCGCAGGTCCACCAGCGCGCCTCGCCAGCCCCGGTCGACCTCGCCGAGGCGTTCGAGGCTGCTGGGGAAGGACGCAACCAGGTGGATGTCGCGGTCGCGGAGGTACTCGGCGTAGTCGAAGTCCTCGATGGGTTCGGGGTGGCGGAGGTCGGCCGTGAGGGCGATCCGCTCACCCGCGCGGAGCGGCGTGTCCTCCACGCGGAGCCGCAGGCGCACGCCGCCCTCGAGGGGTACGCGGTCGACGGCCTCCACGCCGAGGTCCACCCGCTGGTTCGAGCCCCGGACCTCCGCGTCCGCGCGCACGACGCCGATGACCTCGTGCGTCCCGGTCATCGACGCGAGCGCGGGAGGCGGCTGCGAGTCGAGCGCCTGGATGCGCGCGTGCCCCGCCGCCACGAGGGCGACCGCGCCGACGAGGAGCCAAGCGCGGCGGTCGCCTCGGAGCAACGCAGCCACCGCCAGGAGCGCCCCGAGCATGGCGCTGAGGTGCCACCCGCCGCCGAGGATGGCGCCCGCGACGGTGCCGCCCGTGTAGGCGAGCGCGAGGAGGGGGAGCGCCGGCAGCCGCGCGGCGATCAAGGGAGGGTCACCGGGCCGTGACCAGCGCGCGGATCTGCTCGTAGACGCCGGGCGTCAGGATCTCGCGCTCCACCAGTTCGTCCGTCGTCACGTAGGGACGCCCGGCGATGATCGCCTGCGCGCGCACCTCGCCGATGGCGGGCAGCTCCTCCAGTTCGGCCTGCGTGGAGGAGTTGATGTCGACGAGGGTGAGCGCAACCTGCTCGCCCCGAGTGGGCACGTAGATCGCGTCCTGGTCGCGCACGCGGAGTGCGAGGTTCACGCCGCCGAGATCCGCGCCGTCGAGCGCGCCACCGGCGAGGGCGATCACGTCCGCGATGCGGTCGCCGGGCCGGGCCACCACCACGCCCGGACTCACGACAGCCCCGGTCACCTGCACGCGGATCTCGTCGACGCCCGCGGGCGGCTCGCCTCGGATGACCTCGATGCCGGGGCTGGAGGGCTCGCGCTGGGCGAGCAGGACGAAGGCCACCACCGCCGCGAGCAGCAGCAGCACGTTCAACACCGTGAGTGGACGGAGCGTGAACGCGGATTTGGGAGGTTTCGGAGCCGACGCCATATCGACCGGATGGTAGCCCGATAAGCCGCCATTGAATTCGGGCGACATCCACGCGGGCGCGGGAACGGAAGTCGTGAGGCGTTCGTTACATCAGCAGTGGGGCTCGTTGCCGGCTTGCCGCGGACCGGCCGATACGTTCGGTGCGTCAGGCGGGTTGGTGTTGGAGAGACAGGGCATGCTGGAAGCAGAAGTGCTGGTGCGGGTCGTCCTTGGCGGCCTGTTCATTGGTGGATTGGTCATGTTCCTCACGGCGCCGGAGAGCCGGCGGCCGGATGTACCCCCCTCCGTCCGACGGGCGGACGAAGAGGCGTACCAGTAGACGCGCAACGGGCCCCGCGAGGGGCCCGTCCTCTTGAGGGATGCATGTCGCCCTGGGAGCATCCCGTCCGATTTTGAGCGTCCGGGTGAGCACGGATACCGCTACATAACGCGGCGTGTCTATACTGGCCCTTCTCGCCATCTTGCAGCCGGACACCAGCCGACGGTGCCGGCCGCCTGGACGCCCGGAGTTCCCCGTGATGGGCCGCGACTTCACTTCAATCCTCGACATCTCGTGTGACGAGATGGACCGCCTGCTGGACCTGGCGCTCGGTATGAAGCGCGACGGGCCGAGCCAGGTGCTGCGCGGGCAGACGCTCGCCATGATCTTCGAGAAGCCCTCCCTCCGTACGAGGACCTCGTTCGAAATGGCGATGTACCGCCTGGGCGGGAACGCCCTCTACCTCTCCGCGCACGAGGTGCGCATGGGGGAGCGTGAGCCGGTGAAGGACGTCGCGCGCGTCCTCTCGAGGATGGTGCAGGCCATCGCCGCGCGCACGTACGACCATGCGACCGTGCTGGAACTGGCGGAGTACGCCTCGGTCCCCGTGGTCAACGCGCTGTCGGATGACGAGCACCCGTGCCAGGCGCTGGCCGACCTGCTGACGCTGCGCGAACGCTTCGGGAACCTGAACGGCGTGCGCTACACCTACCTGGGCGACGGGAACAACATCGCCCGCTCGCTCGCGTACGCCTCGGTGATGGCGGGCATGCACCTGACCGTCGCCTCGCCCGAGGGCTACGAGTTGCCGGCGGAGACGCTTGCGCGCGCGGCGGCGTTGCCGGGCGGCGGCACCGTGACGCAGACGCACGACCCGCACGAGGCCGTCCGAGAGGCCGCTGCCGTCTACACGGACGTGTGGGCATCCATGGGCCAGGAGGCGGAGGCCAGCCAGCGCGCGGAGCACTTCGCCGGCTTCCAGCTGAACGCGGAGATCATGGCCAGCGCCCCCGCGGACGCCCTGGTGATGCACGACCTGCCCGCCCACCGCGGCGAGGAGATCACGGACGAGGTGCTGGAGTCGCCGCGCTCCGTGGTCTTCGACCAGGCCGAGAACCGCATGCACGCGCAGCAGGCCGTGCTCGCGACTATCCTCGGAGGCTGACGGGCGGC